>NZ_JBYTAG010000088.1:0-23734 GCF_058787995.1 Cupriavidus sp. FW305-27 | reverse complement strand
GTGCTGTGGGGGCTGTACCAGCAGAACATCACCGCGGCGATCGGTGCGCAGGTGAATGTGCTGATCTTTATCGTCATCATCATCGGCGGGCTGGGATCGACCACGGGCTGCTTTGTCGGTGCGCTGCTGGTGGGGCTGATGGCCAACTACACCGGTTTCCTGTTCCCAAAGGTGGCTCTGTTCTCCAACATCCTGCTGATGATGCTGGTGCTGCTGTGGCGCCCGCAGGGGCTGTTTCCGGTGGCGCGGCGCTGAGGGTAACGACCATGATCCGACTTCTCTCCGGCGACCTGCCGCGCAGCCGCGTGCTGACCGTGATCCTGCTGGTGATCCTGGTGGCCCTGGCGTGCGCGCCCTTCGCCTTCCCCGGCGCGCGCGCGCTCAACATGGCGGCCAAGATCTGCATCTTCGTGGTGCTGGTGGCCAGCTATGACCTGCTGCTGGGCTATACCGGCATCGTTTCCTTTGCCCACACCATGTTCTTCGGCATCGGTGGCTATGGCGTGGCCATCGCCATGTCGCGCATGGAGCCGGGCTGGGGCGCGCTGCTGGCCGGCACCGTGGGTGCGCTCGCGGTGTCAGCGCTGCTGGCGTTCCTGATCGGGCTGTTCTCGCTGCGGGTGCGCGCGATCTTCTTTGCCATGATCACGCTGGCGGTGGCGACCGCCTTTGCCACGCTGGTGTCGCAGCTGTCCGAATGGACCGGAGGCGAGGACGGGCTGACCTTCAAGGTGCCGGAGGTGCTGCGTCCCGGCTTCACGCTGGGCGAGGCCGAATGGCTGGGCGTGCCGCTGAGCGGCAAGCTGCTCAGCTACTACCTGGTGTTTGCCGGCGCGGTGGTGCTGTTCCTGGTGCTGCTGCGCATTGTCAACTCGCCCTTTGGCCGGGTGCTGCAGGCGATCCGCGAGAACGACTTCCGCGCCGAGGCGATCGGCTACCGCACCGTGGTGTACCGCACCGTGTCGACGGTGCTGTCGGCGATGTTCGCCACGCTGGCGGGCGTGCTGATGGCGATCTGGCTGCGCTACAACGGGCCCGATACCTCGCTGTCGTTCGAGATCATGGTCGACATCCTGCTGATCGTGGTGATCGGCGGCATGGGCACGCTCTATGGCGCGGTGATCGGCACGGTGCTGTTCCTGGTGGCGCAAACCTACCTGCAGGACGTGATGAAACTGGCCAGCGAAGCCACCGCCGCGCTGCCGCTGCTGTCGTCGCTGCTGCATCCGGACCGCTGGCTGCTGTGGCTGGGCTTGCTGTTTATCCTGAGCGTCTATTATTTCCCGCAGGGCGTAGTGGGGCGGCTGCGCGGCACCGGGCCCGTGCAGGACGTGGCAAGCTGAGCGGAGGCTAGCGCATGTACGTCATCGACTGGCTGCACAAGAATGCGCAGCATTTCCCCGACAAGGTCGCGCTGGTGGACGTGGAGAGCGGCCGCCAGGTGACCTATCGTAAATTCGACGAACGCGCCAGCCGCTTCGCGGAATACCTGCGCGACCACCTGCAACTGGCGCCGGGCACGCGCGTGGCGGTGCTGGCGCACAACAGCTCGGATTATTTCGAGATGCTGTATGGCTGTGCCAAGGCCGGCATGGTGATGGTGTGCCTGAACTGGCGCCTGCCGGCGGCGGAGCTGCTGCCGATCCTGCAGGACTGCACGCCCGAGGTGCTGGTGGCCGGCGACGGCTTCCTCGCAGTGGCCGCGGATCTCGCGCGCGCCATGCCGCTGCGTGCGGTGCTGCACCTGGCCGACGACGAGGCCGCTGACGTTCCCGGCGGCTGGACCGAGTACGAGGCAGTGCTCGATGCCGCTTCCGGCCGCATCATCGAGATGCCGTGCCGCGATGAGTCCGAAGTCTGGCACCTGCTCTACACCTCCGGCACCACCGGCAAGCCCAAGGGCGTGATCCAGACCTACGGCATGGTCTTCTTCAACGCCGTCAACGCGATGCTGGCAAACAAGATCACGCGCGACGATGTGTTCCTCAATGTGCTGCCGTTCTTCCACACCGGCGGCCTGAACCTGTATGCCAACCCGGTGCTGCACGCGGGCGGCACGGTGCACATCATGCGGCAGTTCGAGCCGCAGGTGGTGCTGGGCAAGCTCGACCGCGCCGGCGGCGAGGGCATTACCATGTTCTTCGCGGTGCCGGCGGTCTACCTGTTCCTGAGCCAGCACCCGCGCTTCGCGCACGCGGACTTCGCCGGCGTGCGCAATATGTCAGCGGGGGGCTCGCCGGTGCCCAGGCCGTTGCTGGAGGCCTACCTGGCCAAGGGCGTGACCATCTGCTTCGGCTTCGGCATGACCGAGACCGGCCCCACGGTCTTTGTCTGCGACGAAGACACCGCGCGCCGCAAGATCGGCACCATCGGCAAGCCGGTGGGGTCGATGCTGACGCGCATCGTCGATGCGGCTGGATTGGACGTGGGCCCGGGCGAGCGTGGCGAACTGCTGATCAAGGGCCCCGGCGTGACGCCAGGCTACTGGAATCTGCCCGAGGCCACTGCGGCCGCGATCCGCGGCGGCTGGCTGCATTCCGGCGATATCGCCTATCGTGACGAGGACGGCGACTACTACATCGTCGACCGGGCCAAGGACATGTTTGTCTCGGGCGGCGAGAACGTCTATCCGGCCGAAGTCGAGAACGTGCTGTTCCAGCTGCCGGGCGTGGCCGAGGCCGCAGTAATCGGCACGCCGGATGCGCGCTGGGGCGAGGTCGGCATGGCGCTGGTGGTGCTGCGCCCGGGCGCCGTCCTGGAGGCCGATGCCGTGATCGCCCACTGCAAGGCGCAGCTGGCCGGCTACAAGGTGCCGCGCCATGTGCGCTTTCTCGACGCGCTGCCGCGCACGCCGTCCGGCAAGGTGGAAAAACACAAGCTGCGCGCACAGTTCTCTGGCTGAGGCGCATGGCCGCGCCAGCGGTTGCCGTGTTTCCGATTTCCGCAGTTCGCAGTCTCCGCAGTCCTCGATCTGAAGACAATTCGACAGCCCCGGCCATCCGGGTGCGACAGGAGGAGGTTGACATGCATTCCACGCAGATCCCGCCGCAGCAGAAACAGAAACGCCGCCTCAGGCTCACGGTGCTGGCGGCCGCCGCATCGATGCTGGCAGCCGCCTGCGGCTCGGGCGATGACAACAACAACGGCAACGGCAGCAACCCCAATACCAAGCCGGCGAATATCGGCACGGTCACGATCAACAGCTACAACGGCACCACCGACGACCTGCTCACTGCGGGCCTGGGCAAGGACGGCCTGGCCAGCGCCACCGCGCCACTGCCGGCCAATCCCACCGCGCCGACCGCGGCGGAGCTGCGGCGCTATGCGATCCATACCAACTATCGTGCCATCGTCGACACCACCGCCAGCGGCGGCTACGGCTCGCTCTACGGCCCCAATGTCGACGCGCAGGGCAATGTCACCGGTTCCGACGGCAAGGTGGCCGGCGTGGAGTACCTGGCCTTTTCGGACGATGGCTCGGGCCAGCAGAACGTGACCATGCTGGTGCAGATTCCCGCGTCGTTCAACACCTCGAAGCCATGCATGATCACCGCTACCTCGTCCGGTTCGCGCGGCGTCTATGGCGCCATCGCCACCGGCGAGTGGGGCCTGAAGCGCGGCTGCGCGGTAGCCTATACCGACAAGGGCACCGGCGCCGCGCCGCATGACCTGGATACCGACACCGTGCCGCTGATCGACGGCACCCGCGCCACGCGCGCGGCGGCCGGCAAGAACGCGCAGTTTGCCGCGCCGGCGGGGGCCACCTCGCTGGCGGACTTCACCGCTGCCAACCCGCACCGGCTGGCGTTCAAGCACGCGCATTCACAGCGCAACCCGGAGAAGGACTGGGGCAAGTTCACGCTGCAGGCGGTGGAATTTGCGATCTGGGCGATCAATGACCGCTTCGGCGCCGTGTCGGCCAACGGCACCCGCCAGCGCACCCTGGACAAGGACAGGATCGTGGTGATCGCGTCCAGCGTGTCCAACGGCGGCGGTGCCGCGGTGGCGGCGGCCGAGCAGGATGCCGGCGGGCTGATCGACGGCGTGGCGGTGGGCGAGCCCAACCTGAACATGCCGCCCAATACCGGCATCGTGGTGCAACGCGGCGCGACGCCGGTGGCAGCTTCGGGCCGCACGCTGTACGACTACACCACCACGGCCAACCTGCTGCAGCACTGCGCCGCGCGGGCCACCGCGCTGACCCAGGCGCCGTTCTACACCAACCCGGCCACGGCGACGTTCTTTGCCAACCGCTGCCAGACGCTGGCGGAAAAGGGGCTGGTGAGCGGCGCGAACACGGACGAACAGAGCGCCAGCGCGCTGCAGGCGCTGCGTGACGCCGGCTGGGAAGCGGAATCGGACGATCTGCACCCGTCGCTGGCCGTGTTCGACGTGGCCGCCGCGATCTCGGTCAACTATGCCAACGCCTATGCGCAGGCCAGCGTCACCGACCGGCTGTGCGGCTACAGCTTTGCCAGCACGCTGACCGACCTGAAGCCCGCGGCAATCGCACCCGCGGCGCTGGCGTCGATGTTCGCCACCGGCAACGGCGTGCCGCCGCAGCCGCCGGTCCAGCTGATCAATGACCTCGATCCGCAGCATGGCCCGTACCTGAACCTGGCGTCTGTTTCACCGTCGACGCTGCGTGAAGACCTGAACTACGACGGCGCCAACTGCCTGCGCAGCCTGCTGGCCGGCTCCGACGCCGCGGCACGCGCCTTGCAGGCCGGCCAGGCGCTGACACTGCGCAACGGCAACCTGCGCGGCAAGCCGGCGGTGATCGTGCACGGGCGCAGCGACGGGCTGCTGCCGGTCAACCATACCTCGCGTCCGTATCTCGGCCTGAACCGGCAGCAGGAGGGCGTGACCAGCAAGCTGTCATACGTGGAGGTCGAGAACGCCCAGCACTTCGATGCCTTCATCGGCCTGGTGCCGGGCTACAGCAACCGCTATGTGCCGCTGCACGTCTACCTGAACCGGGCCCTGGATGCGGTCTACGACAACCTCACCGCGGGCAAGGCGCTGCCGCCGTCGCAGGTGCTGCGCACCACGCCGCGCGGCGGCACCCTCAACACGCCCGCGCCGGCGCTGCTGCCGTCCAACGTGCCGCCGTTCGCCGCGTCGCCTGCGGCCGGCAACGCGATTACTGTCAACGCTAATGCCGTACAGGTGCCTGACTGATGAACGATGCCCTGCCGCGCGTGCTGTCGCAGCGCGACTTTGACCGCTTCGCCGCCTTGTCGCACGACGACAACCCGATCCACTGCGATCCGGCCTTTGCCCGTGGCACGCATTTCGGTGCCACCGTGGCGCACGGCATGTTCCTGTTTTCGCTGCTGTGCGCCCACACCTGGCGGCAGCTGCCAGCGCCGGCGTTGCCGGTCGGGCAGACGCTGATGTTCCCCACGCCGGCCTTCGTTGGCGACACAGTGCAGATCGCGCTGGCGCCGCAGCACGCTCCGGCGGGACTGGCGGGCTACGGCACCACCGTTGGCAGCGCGGGCGGGCCGGGCGAGGCGCAGCGCGTCACGGCCGTGGGCGAATCGCTCTGGCTGCCGGATGCCGGGCCGGAGGAACTGGCCCGGCTGCCCGGCGACACGGCACCGGCGCCAGAGGCGGGCGACGCCTCACTGTACGGCCTGCGCCCCGGTCAGGAAGCCGGTGCGGCACGCGCCTTCACCCAGGCGGACCTGGACGACTACATCACCCTGACCGGCGACGCCAACCCCTACCACGCCGATCCGGCCTTTGCCCGCGCGCGCGGGTTTGGCGGGCCGGTGGTGCCGCTGCCGCTGCTGGCCGGCATGTTCTCGGACCTGCTCGGCACGCGGCTGCCCGGACGGGGCACGGGGTGGATGAAGCAGTCGCTGCGCCTCGCTTCAGCCGCGCGGATGGATGAGCCGCTGACGGCATGCGTGGGCATCGTGCGGCTGCGCGCGGGCAAGGACCTGGTAAACCTGGCCAGCGTGGTCACGGGCGCGGACGGACGGGTGGTGGTGCAGGGTGAATCACTGGTGCTGGTGCGCAACCTGGCGGACAAGGGAGCCTGCCGCGCCGCCTAGCCGCGTATCGCTTGCGGCACTTGCGAGCGCGGGAGTCGGGGTTGTCGACATTGCGGCCGGACGGGGTCATTGCGTACCGGCGCGGCCTTGAAATGTCGCGACAAAGCCTTATCTTTCGGAAAGACATCCAGTGTCCGGCAGGGCATACGGGCGCTCCGGCAGCGAAGACCGGCGCCGACGCCCCCGCATCAGGACACGACCTTATCCGAGAGAGGGAATCCTTATGCGTCTTGACAAGCTGACCACCCGGTTCCAGGAAGCACTGGCTGATGCGCAAAGCCTGGCACTGGGCAACGACAACCAATACATCGAACCGCAGCACCTGCTGCGCGCGCTGCTGGCGCAGGACGACGGCGCCGCCAAGGCGCTGCTGGCGCGCGCCGGCGTCAACGTGCAGGGCCTGCAGACGGCGCTCGACGCCGCCATCAAGCGCCTGCCGCAAGTGCAGGGCACCAGCGAGGTCCAGATCGGCCGCGACCTGGTCAACCTGCTCAACGCCACCGAGAAGGAAGCCATCAAGCGCGGCGACCAGTTCATCGCCAGCGAGCTGTTCCTGCTGGCCGTCGCCGACGACAAGGGCGACGCCGGCCGCATCGCGCGTGAAAACGGCCTGAACCGCAAGTCGCTCGAGTCGGCCATCCAGGCCGTGCGCGGCGGCGATTCGGTCAACAGCGCCGAGGCCGAGGGCCAGCGCGAGGCCCTCAAGAAGTACACCATCGACCTGACCGAGCGCGCCCGCATCGGCAAGCTCGATCCCGTGATCGGCCGTGACGACGAGATCCGCCGCGCCATCCAGATCCTGCAGCGCCGCACCAAGAACAACCCGGTGCTGATCGGCGAGCCGGGCGTGGGCAAGACCGCCATCGTGGAAGGCCTGGCGCAGCGCATCGTCAACGGCGAAGTGCCGGAGAGCCTGAAGAACAAGCGCGTGCTGGTGCTGGACATGGCCGGCCTGCTGGCCGGCGCCAAGTACCGCGGCGAGTTCGAGGAGCGCCTGAAAGCGGTGCTGAACGACGTCGCCAAGGACGAGGGCCAGACCATCGTCTTCATCGACGAGATCCACACCATGGTCGGCGCCGGCAAGGCCGAGGGCGCGATAGACGCGGGCAACATGCTCAAGCCGGCGCTCGCGCGCGGCGAGCTGCACTGCATCGGCGCGACCACGCTGGACGAGTACCGCAAGTACATCGAGAAGGACGCCGCGCTGGAGCGCCGCTTCCAGAAGGTGCTGGTCGATGAGCCGAGCGTTGAAGCCACCATTGCCATCCTGCGCGGGCTGCAGGAAAAGTATGAGCTGCACCACGGCGTGGAAATCACCGACCCGGCCATCGTCGCCGCGGCGGAGCTGTCGCATCGCTATATCACCGACCGCTTCCTTCCCGACAAGGCGATCGACCTGATCGACGAGGCGGCCGCGCGCATCAAGATGGAAATCGATTCCAAGCCGGAGTCGATGGACAAGCTCGAGCGCCGCACCATCCAGCTGAAGATCGAGCGCGAGGCGGTCAAGAAAGAGACCGATGAGGCGTCGATGAAGCGCCTGGAGCTGATCGAGCAGGAAATCGCGCGCCTGGAGAAGGAGTACGCCGACCTGGACGAGATCTGGAAAGCCGAGAAGGGCGCCGCGCAGGGCACGGCCGCGCTCAAGGAAGAGATCGAGAAGGTCAAGCTGGAGATCGCCAAGCTGCAGCGCGAAGGCAAGCTGGACAAGGTGGCCGAGCTGCAATACGGCAAGCTGCCGGGCCTGGAAGGCAAGCTCAAGGCCGCGACCGATGCCGAGGCCAGCGAGCAGAAGCAGCCCAACAAGCTGCTGCGCACCCAGGTGGGCGCCGAGGAAATCGCCGAAGTGGTAAGCCGCGCCACCGGCATCCCGGTATCGAAGATGATGCAGGGCGAGCGCGAGAAGCTGCTCAAGATGGAAGACCGGCTGCATGGGCGCGTGGTCGGCCAGGACGAAGCCGTGCGGCTGGTGTCCGATGCCATCCGCCGTTCGCGTGCCGGGCTTGCGGACGAGAACCGGCCCTATGGCTCGTTCCTGTTCCTGGGCCCGACCGGCGTCGGCAAGACCGAGTTGTGCAAGGCCCTGGCCGAGTTCATGTTCGATTCGGAAGAGCACCTGATCCGCATCGACATGAGCGAATTCATGGAGAAGCACAGCGTCAGCCGCCTGATCGGCGCGCCGCCCGGATACGTGGGCTACGAGGAAGGCGGCTACCTGACCGAGGCCGTGCGCCGCAAGCCGTACAGCGTGGTGCTGCTGGATGAAGTCGAGAAGGCCCACCCGGACGTCTTCAACGTGCTGCTGCAGGTGCTGGACGACGGCCGCCTGACCGATGGCCAGGGCCGCACCGTGGACTTCAAGAACACGGTGATCGTGATGACGTCCAACCTGGGTTCGCAGATCATCCAGTCGATGACCGGCGAGCCGCAGGAAGCGATCAAGGGTGCGGTCTGGCAGGAAGTGCGCACGCATTTCCGGCCGGAGTTCCTGAACCGGATCGATGAAGTGGTGGTGTTCCACGCGCTCGACCAGAAGCATATCGAGTCGATCGCACGCATCCAGCTGCAACGCCTGCAGGCCCGCCTGGCCCGCATGGACATGACGCTGGAGGTGAGCGAGACGGCGCTGGAGAAGATCGCCAGCGCAGGCTACGACCCGGTGTTTGGCGCGCGTCCGCTCAAGCGGGCGATCCAGCAGCAGATCGAGAACCCGGTGGCCCGGGCGATCCTGGAAGGCAAGTTCGCCGCCAAGGATGTGGTGCCGGTGGATTATGTCGACGGGGAGTTCACGTTCGGGCGGAAGCTGGACTAAGGCTACCGTGGCTCGATCGACTGCCGGAGCACACAGGCGGTCGATCATGGTCAGGCCCCTGCGCTGCATCGCAGGGGCTTTTTTTCGTCTTGCCATCGCGCGTTGCGTGTAAGGCGGTCCCGTCCCGTGCAATTTTTTCACGCCACGATGCCGCGGGTCGTCGCCAGCCGCGCCGTTCCGCGCCATCCGCCGAGTGGCACACTTCTCGCGTTGCGGAAGGGTTGAGTTTCCGTACAAGGCGCTGCGCTGACGCAGCCCCATCCCCAAGGAGCCCTTCAATGACCGACAAGCCTTTCCTCTCTGACGTCAAGACATTGCGCGAGCGCGCCCGCAAGCACATCGACGATGGCGCCGTGACCGCGGGCTATGCCGCGGATCGCGATACCGTGCTGAAGCTGCTCAACGATGCGCTGGCCACCGAAATCGTCTGCGTGCTGCGCTATCGCCGACACTACTACATGGCCAAGGGGCCCAACTCGAAGAGCGTCGCCGATGAATTCCTGGCCCATTCCAATGAAGAACAAGGCCATGCCGACCAGATCGCCGAGCGCATCGTCCAGCTTGGCGGCGAGCCCGACTTCGCACCCGACGGCCTGACCAGCCGCTCCCATGCTGAATATGTGGCGGGTACTTCGCTGACGGAAATGATCAAGGAAGACCTGGTGGCCGAGCGCATCGCCATCGACAGCTATCGCGAGATCATCCAGTTCCTGGGAGAACGCGATCCGACCTCGCGCCGGATGATGGAGGGCATCCTGGCGGTGGAAGAGGAGCATGCCGACGAAATGGCTGACCTGCTCGCCCGCCAGGGCGGCTGAGGCGCAGGCGCGGCAGGCTGGCCCGCACTTGACCTTGATCAACCCCGGGTCGCAGGCAAGCCGATAACATTCGTCCTGTCATGGAGATGCGGGGGCGCTCTTCATGACTTGTCTACCCGTTTCCAGAACGGAAACTTCGCCCGCACCGGCTTGCCGGTGCGGGCGTTTTCTTTTTGGGGCGTGACCCATCATCCTCCTTCCGCTCAGCGATGCCGCATGCCCCGTGCGCCGGCATGTCCATATTTCCGTCCGATCTTATGCAAAAAACAGCAAAGGATCGGCGAAACCATTCGTTCCGTTCAGATAGCCCCCTCGGTAGTCTTGCTCCTGACACAAGTCCGCCACCCAAGGCGGACAAGGCAAGAGGCGCCTCGCGCCCATTCACGACACTGACGGGAGCAACACAAGATGATCCGCAAACTGGCTATCAGCCTGGCCGTACTTGGCGCCCTGAGCGCGGCGCAGACCGCTGCGGCCGCCAACCTGCTGAACGTTTCCTACGATCCGACGCGCGAGCTGTATGTCGATGTCAATGCCGCCTTTGCCAAGGCCTGGAAGGCCCAGGGCGGCGACGCCGTGACCGTGCGCCAGTCGCACGGCGGCTCGGGCAAGCAGGCGCGCTCGGTGATCGACGGGCTGGATGCCGACGTGGTGACGCTGGCGCTGGGCTATGACATCGATGCCATTGCCGACAAGGGCCTGATCAAGCCGGACTGGCAGAAGCGCCTGCCGCACAACGCCTCGCCGTACACCTCGACCATCGTGTTCCTGGTGCGCAAGGGCAATCCCAAGGGCATCAAGGACTGGGGCGACCTGGTCAAGCCGGGCGTGCAGGTGATCACGCCCAATCCCAAGACCTCGGGCGGCGCACGCTGGAACTACCTGGCGGCGTGGGGCTACGCGCTGCGCCAGCCGGGCGGCAATGACGTCAAGGCGCGCGAGTTCGTGGGCGAGCTGCTCAAGCATGTGCCGGTGCTGGATTCGGGCGCGCGCGGCGCCACCACCACCTTTGTCGAGCGCGGCCTGGGCGATGTGCTGATCGCGTGGGAGAACGAAGCCATCCTGGCCATCAAGGAGCTGGGCCCGGACAAGTTCGATATCGTCGCGCCGTCGGTGTCGATCCTGGCCGAGCCGCCGGTGGCGGTGGTCGACAAGGTGGTCGACAAGAAGGGCACGCGCAAGGCGGCCGAGGCCTACCTGCAGTTCCTGTACACCGACGAGGGCCAGGAGATCGCGGCCAAGAACTACTACCGCCCGATCTCGCAGAAGGTGGCGGCCAAGTACGCGGCCAACTTCCCCAAGGTGAAGCTGTTCACCATCGATGAAGTCTTCGGCGGCTGGCAGAAAGCCCAGAAGACCCACTTTGCCGATGGCGGCACGTTCGACCAGATCTACCAGCCCGGCAAGAAATAAACCACGAGACCGGCGCGCCGGGTCGCGTGGGGCGGCCGCGGCGCCGACCGGTCCATCAGAAGAAGGAAGCCCGATGTCCATCCTGACGCTCTCCGGCAGCCCGTCGGTCCAGTCCCGCTCCGGCCTGGTGCTGGCGCACCTGCGTGCCACGCTCGAGGCTGCCGGCGAACGCACCCGCCACCTCGACCTGCGCGAACTGCCGGCGGGTCCGCTGCTGGCGGCACGCGTGGACGACCCCGTCATCGCCGCCGCCACGCATGCCGTGTCCGAGGCGCAGGTGGTGGTACTGGCCACGCCGGTCTACAAGGCCGCCTACAGCGGCCTGCTCAAGGCCTTCCTGGACCTGCTGCCGCAGACCGGCCTGCGCGACAAGATCGTGCTGCCGATCGCCACCGGCGGCAGCCTGGCCCATGCGCTGGCGATCGACTACGCGCTGCGCCCGGTGCTGTCCGCGCTGGGCTCGCGCCAGATCCTGCCCGGCATCTTTGCCGTGGACCAGCAGATCGAATCCCTTGAAGCCGCCGGCGTGCGCCAGGCGCGCTTCGATGCCGCGCTGTCCGCGCGCCTGGACGAGGGCGTGCTGCGCGTGCGCGATGCGCTGGCGCATTCCCGCATCGAGGTTCCGCTCGACGTGGTGCCCGGCGCCCTGGTCCAGCGTGCCGCCGCGATCGCGGTGGCCGAGCGATGTTCCGCCTGAACTGACTGATTGACTGAAGTGGCGCCGGCCTGCCCGGCGCGACGGCAGCGACGCCATGCCACCCGCCACGCGGGGTCGGCAGGGATGCGTGCTGCCGCAGCCATCCTGGACATCAATCCGGCCAGCAGGGCATTGCCCCGGGCCATGGAGGACATCGCATGACACTGACGAACCCGTTGCGCACGGCCAACCAGCGCCGCCGCCTGATTACCGCCGCGCTGGTGCTTGCCACCGGCCTGGCCTATGGGCTACTGCCCGGCCGCGCCGAAGCGCAGTCGAAGAACATCGACCCCAAGGTGCTGCGCATCGGCTACCAGAAGTACGGCACGCTGACGCTGCTGAAGGCGCGCGGCACGCTGGAAAAGCGTCTGGTGCCGCAAGGCATCACCGTCAAATGGACCGAGTTCCCCGCCGGCCCGCAACTGCTTGAGGGGCTGAACGTCGGTGCCGTCGATTTCGGCACCGTCGGCGAGGCGCCGCCGATCTTTGCGCAGGCCGCGGGGGCGCAGCTGGTCTACGTCGGCAATGAGCCGCCGGCGCCGGTGGCGGAAGCCATCGTCGTGCCCAAGGGCTCGGCGATCCGTTCGGTGGCGGAACTGCGCGGCAAGCGCGTGGCGCTGAACAAGGGCTCGAACGTGCATTACCTGCTGGTGCGCCAGTTGGAGAAGGCCGGCATCCCTTACAACGAGATCCAGCCGGTCTACCTGCCGCCGGCGGATGCGCGTGCCGCCTTCGAGCGCGGCGCGGTCGATGCCTGGGTGATCTGGGACCCGTTCCTCGCCGCAGCCGAGAAGCAACTGGGTGCGCGCGTGCTCACCGATGGCCGCGGCGCGGACGGCAAGAACGTGGTCAGCAACCACCAGTTCTACCTGGCCTCGCGCCCCTATGCACAAGCCAAGCCGGAGATCGTCAGCCTGATCCTGGACGAACTGGCCACGCTGGGCACCTGGGCGCAAAGCAACCCAAAGGAGGCCACCACGGTGCTGACCGGCGAAACCGGGCTGCCGGCCGATGTGCTTGAGCTCGCCGTTTCGCGCTTCTCGTACGGCGCACGCCCGGTCAGCGCCGGGGTGCTGGCCGAGCAGCAGCGCATCGCCGACGCCTTCCACTCGCTCAAGCTGATCCCCAGGCCAGTCAAGGTGGCCGATGCGCGCTGGGACGTGCCGCAGCAGCAGGCGAAGCGATAGCCACCTCCATCGGCAAGAACAATAGGACAACGACATGCAAGTATTCTGGTTCATCCCCACCCACGGCGACAGCCGCTACCTCGGCACTTCGGAAGGCGCGCGCGAGGTCAGCTTCGATTACCTGAAGCAGGTTGCCGTCGCCGCCGATACGCTGGGCTACGAAGGCGTGCTGATCCCGACCGGGCGCTCATGCGAAGACCCATGGGTGGCCGCATCGGCCCTGGCCGCCGTCACGCAGCGCCTGAAATTCCTGGTCGCGGTGCGCCCCGGCCTGATGGCGCCGACGCTGGCTGCACGGATGGCGGCAACCTTCGACCGCATCTCCAACGGCCGGCTGCTGATCAACCTGGTCACCGGTGGCGATACCGCCGAGCTGGAAGGCGATGGCCTGTTCCTGGACCACACCGCGCGCTACGAGGCCTCGGCCGAGTTCCTGCGCATCTGGCGCCAGGTGCTGGCCGCCAGCCATGACGGCGACAAGGTGGACTACGAGGGCAAGCACCTGAGCGTGAAGGGGGCCACCGTCCTTTATCCGCCGCTGCAGCAACCGCATCCGCCGGTGTACTTCGGCGGTTCGTCGGCGCCGGCGCATGCGCTGGCCGGCGAGCAGGTCGATACCTACCTGACCTGGGGCGAGCCGCCCGCTGACGTGGCGCAGAAGCTCGACGACGTGCGCCGGCAGGCCGCGCGTCATGGCCGCACGGTGAAGTTCGGTATCCGCCTGCATGTGATCGTGCGCGAGACCGAAGCCGCCGCCTGGGCTGCCGCGGACGACCTGATCAGCCGGCTCGATGACGAGACCGTGGCGCGTGCGCAAGCCGTGTTCGCCAAGATGGATTCCGAAGGGCAGCGCCGCATGGCCGCGCTGCACGCGGGCGGCGCGCGCCGCACGCGCGAGGCGCTGGAGATCAGCCCCAACCTGTGGGCTGGCGTTGGCCTGGTGCGCGGCGGTGCCGGCACCGCGCTGGTCGGCGATCCGCACACCGTGGCCGAGCGCATGCGTGAATACGCCGAGCTGGGCATCGACACCTTCGTGCTGTCCGGCTACCCGCACCTGGAAGAGGCCTACCGCTTTGCCGAACTGGTGTTCCCGCTGCTGCCGCGCTCGGTGCGCGACAAGCTGCCGGGCAAGGTGCTGTCGGGCCCGTTCGGCGAAGTCATGGCGACTGGCATCGTGCCGCGCGCCGCGCAGAGCTGAGGGGAGGGCAACCATGAACGCTCCTCTATTGCAGCCGCTGCGCCAGGGACCTCGGGCGCTGGCGCGCGCGCTGGCTCCGTGGATCGTGCCGGTGCTGCTGATCGTTGTCTGGCAGCTGGCCTCGCAGAACGGCTGGCTCTCCAGCCGCGTGCTGCCGGCCCCGCTGGCCGTGGTGCAGGCCGCGTGGGAGCTGGCGCGCTCGGGCGACCTGTGGAAGCACGTCGGGGTCAGCACCTGGCGCGCGCTGGTGGGGTTTGCCATCGGCGGCGGGCTGGGCCTGCTGCTGGGGCTGCTGACCGGCACCTTCCGCACCGCGGCCACGCTGCTCGACAGCTCGCTGCAGATGGTGCGCAATATCCCGGCGCTGGCCTTGATCCCGCTGGTGATCCTGTGGTTCGGCATCGACGAGACCGCCAAGCTGTTCCTGGTGTCGCTGGGCGTGTTCTTCCCGGTCTACCTGAACACGTATCACGGCATCCGCTCGGTCGATACGGGGCTGGTGGAGATGGCGCGCAGCTACGGCCTGTCCGGCTGGCAGCTGTACCGCGAGGTCATCCTGCCCGGCGCGCTACCGGGCATCCTGGTAGGCGTGCGTTTCGCGCTCGGGTTGATGTGGGTGGTGCTGATCGTGGCGGAGACCATCTCCGCGCAATCGGGCATCGGCTACATGACCATGAACGCGCGTGAGTTCCTGCAAACCGACGTGGTGCTGGTGGGCATCCTGCTCTATGCGCTGCTGGGCAAGCTGGCCGACTGGCTGTCGCGCGGGCTGGAGCGCTACTGGCTGCGCTGGCATCCGGGCTACGCCGCGGCCTGACCGGCCCGTCGTCCCAATCAAGCAAGGAGATCGAGATGCAGATGTATCCGGTAGAGCAGGCTGCGCTGGTGGAACTGGAAGCGGGCCTCGCGCGCCGCGAGGCGGCACAGCCGGCGGCAGAGGCGCCGCGCAAGGCAGGTGGCGTGGCGCTGCACGTGCGCCAGGTGGTCAAGCGCTATGACGGCCGCGAAGTGCTGCACAACGTGGCGCTGGACGTGGCGCCGGGCGAGTTCCTGGCGATTGTCGGGCGCAGCGGCTGCGGCAAGAGCACGCTGTTGCGGCTGGTGGCGGGACTGGAAGCAGCCGATGGCGGCAGTATCACCGTCGACGGTGAATCCGCGGCGAAAGGCCGCGCGCGGCACGCCGACGTGCGCGTGATGTTCCAGGACGCAAGGCTGCTGCCGTGGAAGCGCGTGCTGGACAACGTCGCGCTGGGCCTGCCGCGCACACGCCGCGGTGAAGCCGCCGATGTGCTGGCGCAGGTGGGCCTGGCCGACCGCGCCAGGGAGTGGCCCGCGCGGCTTTCCGGCGGCCAGCGCCAGCGCGTGGCCCTGGCGCGCGCGCTGGTTCACCACCCGCAGTTGTTGCTGCTGGATGAACCGCTGGGCGCGCTGGACGCGCTCACGCGCATCGAGATGCAGGGGCTGATCG
Source organism: Cupriavidus sp. FW305-27 (assembly GCF_058787995.1). NCBI lineage: Bacteria > Pseudomonadati > Pseudomonadota > Betaproteobacteria > Burkholderiales > Burkholderiaceae > Cupriavidus > Cupriavidus sp. FW305-27. Next base: position 8,079 of record NZ_JBYTAG010000088.1, on the reverse strand, counting down.
AATCGCTGTGGCGCCGCCTTGGCTTCACGGCGCTGCTGGTTACGCACGATGTGTCGGAGGCAGTGGCGCTGGCCGACCGCATCGTGCTGATCGAGGACGGCCGCATTGCCATGGATGAGCGCGTGGCGCTGGCGCGCCCGCGCGAACGCGGCGCGGCGGGCTTTGCGCAGCTGGAGGCCGCGGTGCTGCAGCGGGTGATGCGGCAAGCGCCGCAGGCGCAGGTACCGTCGCATGCAGGTGCGCATGCCGACCCGGCCGCCACGACCGCGCCGCTGAACGTGAGCTGGGCAGCGTGACCGTGCCACCCGCGGCAATGTGCGCCGCGCATATCGACAGGCCGTAATCTTCATTCGCTCGCGCGCGCTGACCTCCTATCATGAGCAGGCAGGCCGATGCGGTGCGACCGCACAGAGGGCGCATGGCGCGCCCGTCATCACTAATCCGACCAAGGGGCCGAGGGGCCCGGTCAACCCAAGGAATGCCATGCCAGGCGTGCATGAACCCGCGGGCGCAGTGCCTGCGCTCCAACGTTATCTGGAATCGCTGCCGCGCCAGCCGCTGGCTGACCGGCAATTGTGGCGCGACGCGCGCGGGCAGGTGCAGGGCCAGTTCTTCAACTGCTCGCTGACCAGCGCGTTCGAGCCGCTGGTGACGCTGGCAGACCGGCAGGTGGTGGCGCATGAAGGTTCGATCCACACCTACGCAGAGGACGGCGTGGGCCTGGCGGCATGGAAGCTGTTTGCGATGGCGGCCGACGACAACACCCTGGTGTCGCTGGACCGGCTTTCGCGCCTGCTGCATGCCATCAACTACTTTGCCGCCGAGGGCGAGCACAAGCTGGTGCTGAACGTGCATAACCGGCTGCTGGCCGCGGTCACCGATGACCACGGCGCTGCCTTCCGGCGCGCATTGCAGTCGCTGGGGCTGCCGCTGGAGCGCTTTGTGATCCAGGTGCCGGCCAGCGCCAATGACGACCTGGCATTGCTATTGCATGTCGTTGGCAACTATCGGCGCAACGGCTTCGCGGTAAGCCTGCAGGCGTCGGATCCGGCGGAAGCCGGTGCGCTGATGGCGCACGCGTTGCCGGACTGGCTCAAGCTGGACATGCGCCGCACCTGGACCGACCGCCAGCTGTCGGGCCTGCGTGCCAGCGCGGCCAACGCCGGCGTAACGCTGATCGGGCGGCGCCTGCAGAACGCCGAAAGCGTCGAGCGCCTGCAGGCCGCGGGCATCGGCCTGGGGCAGGGCGCCTTCGCCGGCGCGCCGGTCAGTGCGGCAGGGCTGCGCACAGGCCTGGCGAGCGCCGCGCATGCATTGGACAAGGAGGTGGTATGACCCAAGCGAACCGGCTATCCGGCGGCCATGGCACGCGCCTGGACATTCCGCGGCACCTGCAGGTGCTGACTGTACCGGGGCTGCACGGCAGCGGCCCGGGACACTGGCAGAGCCGCTGGGAGCAGCGCTTCCCCGACTGGCAGCGGGTGGAGCAGCACGACTGGTCGCGCCCCAGCCTGCCGCTGTGGGCCGAGCGCGTCTCCGAAGGCGTGATGCGCGCCCAGCGCGTGGCCGCGCGCGGCGCGGTGCTGGTGGCGCACAGCTTCGGCTGCCTGGCGTCGTTGCGCCAGGCGGCGCTGGATCCGGTCGGCATTGCCGGCGCATTGCTGGTGGCGCCGGCAGATCCGGACAAATTTGGCGTGGCGGCGCTGCTGCCGACCTACCGGCTGCCGTTCCCGACCATCCTGGTCGCCAGCCGCAACGACCCCTGGATGCCGCAGCGCACCGCTTTCAGCTGGGGCACGCTGTGGGGCAGTGAACTGGTCGATGCGGGCAGCCTGGGCCACATCAATGCCGATTCCGCACTGGGCGAGTGGCCTGAAGGCCTCGCGCTGCTCGATACCCTGATCCAGCGTATCGCGCAGGCAGGCGATACCGGCTCCATAAGTGAATCATCCGGCGCCTGGGAGTCGGGCATCGAGGTAGTGTCTACTATCCCTTATATCTAAACCGTCTAAGAAAATTCATAAAGATTCGTTCTGTTTATAAGGATGACTCTGCAGAATCTGTCTCGTAGGCCGGCGCAATATGCGCTGGCGTCATAAAGAACGGCCCGCCGGGGCCAGCCATCATGGTCCGGCGGCGCACCGCTCACAGACGAGACGACATGCCTCCATCCATTTCCCTCGCGGACACGCCGCCAGCCGCCCCTCGCGCCCCTGATTCCGGCGCCGCGCGCGCGCCGCGCAGGCCGTCCAGGCAGCGTTTTACGGTGCTGCCCGGCTTCGGCCTGTCGCTGGGCTTCACGTTGTTCTACCTGACGCTGATCGTCCTGATCCCGCTGTCGGCCACGTTCCTGAAGACCTTCACGATGACGTGGGACGCGTTCTGGACCTCGGTCACGGCGCCGCGCGTGGTGGCGTCGCTGCAGCTGAGCTTTGGCGCGTCGCTGGTGGCGGCCATCGTCAATACGGTGTTCGGGCTGGTGGTTGCCTGGGTGCTGGTGCGCTACCGCTTCCCGGGCAAGCGCCTGATCGACGCGCTGGTGGACCTGCCGTTCGCGCTGCCCACTGCGGTGGCCGGTATCGCGCTGACGGCGCTGTTTGCCGGTAATGGCTGGATCGGCCGCTATCTCGAGCCGCTTGGCATCAAGGTCGCGTTTACGCCGCTGGGCGTGGTGGTGGCGCTGACCTTTATCGGCCTGCCGTTCGTGGTGCGCACGGTGCAGCCGGTGCTGGAGGATGTTGAGCAGGAGCTGGAGGAGGCCGCTTCCAGCCTCGGCGCCAACCGCCTGCAGACTTTCCAGCGCGTGATCCTGCCCGCCATCCTGCCGGCGCTGCTGACGGGGTTTGCGCTATCGTTCGCGCGCGCCACCGGCGAGTACGGCTCGGTGGTCTTTATCTCCGGCAACATGCCGATGGTGTCCGAGATCGCGCCGCTGATGATCTATTCCAAGCTGGAGCAATACGACTACGCCGGCGCCACCGCGGTGGCGGTGGTGATGCTGGTGATTTCCTTCGGGCTGCTGCTGCTGATCAACCTGCTGCAGGCCTGGACGCGCCGCCATCAATCCGGTGTGCGCGCCGCGCTGGCACCTGAAGCGCCCGCCACGGGCAAGGAGTTCTGACATGGCCGGCGCAGTTGCGGGACGCCTGGGCGGGCAAGCCAACGCCCAGGCCCATCACAGGTTTGACGCTACCGGCGAAGCGCCGTGGGTACGCTACACGCTGATCACGGTGGCGGTGCTGTTCCTCACGCTGTTCCTGTTCGTGCCGCTGGCTTCGGTGTTCTATGAAGCCTTGCGCAAGGGCGTGCAGACCTACTGGGAAGCGTTGATCGAACCCGACGCACTCGCCGCGATCCAGCTCACGCTGACGGTGGCGGCGATCGCGGTGCCGCTGAACGTGGTGTTCGGCGTGGCGGCGGCCTGGGCCATCGCCAAGTTCGACTTCCGCGGCAAGAACCTGCTGATCACGCTGATCGACCTGCCGTTCTCGGTGTCGCCGGTGATTTCCGGCCTGGTCTACGTGCTGCTGTTCGGTGCGCAGGGCTGGCTGGGACCGTGGCTGGAAGCGCACGACATCAAGATCATGTTCGCGGTGCCGGGCATCGTGCTGGCCACCATCTTCGTGACCTTCCCCTTTGTTGCGCGCGAGCTGATCCCGCTGATGCAGGCGCAGGGCAGTGAAGAGGAAGAGGCCGCGATCGTGCTGGGCGCCTCGGGCTGGCAGACCTTCCGCCATATCACGCTGCCCAATATCCGCTGGGGCCTGCTGTATGGCGTGATCCTGTGCAATGCGCGGGCGATGGGCGAGTTCGGTGCGGTCTCGGTGGTATCGGGCCATATCCGCGGGCTGACCAACACCATGCCGCTGCATGTTGAGATCCTCTACAACGAGTACAACTTCGCGGCGGCCTTTGCGGTGGCTTCGCTGCTGACGCTGCTGGCGCTGGTCACGCTCGGCATCAAGACGCTGGTGGAATTGCGCGCCCGCAAGGAAACCGAAGAGGCTGCACCAGAGCGGCCGCTGGCAAGTTTGCAAGGACAAGCATCATGAGCATCCAGGTCAAGAACGTAGAGAAGCGCTTTGGCGACTTTGTCGCGCTGGACAACGTCTCGCTCGATTTCGACGAAGGCGAGCTGACCGCGCTGCTGGGGCCGTCCGGCTGCGGCAAGACCACGCTGTTGCGCATCATCGCCGGCCTGGAGCGCGCCGATGCGGGCCAGATCGTGCTGGCCGGGCGCGATGCCTCGGACCAGCATGTGCGCCAGCGCCAGGTGGGCTTTGTGTTCCAGCACTACGCGCTGTTCAAGCATATGAGCGTGTTCGAGAACGTGGCCTTCGGCCTGCGCGTCAAGCCGCGCGCCGAGCGCCCGAGCGAAGCGCAGATCCGCGACAAGGTGCGTTCGCTGCTGGAACTGGTGCAACTCGACTGGCTGGCCGACCGCTACCCGTCGCAGCTCTCCGGCGGTCAGCGCCAGCGTATCGCGCTGGCGCGCGCCCTGGCGGTGGAGCCGCGCGTGCTGCTGCTGGACGAACCGTTCGGCGCGCTCGACGCCAAGGTGCGCAAAGAACTGCGCCGCTGGCTGCGCCGCCTGCACGATGAACTGCACGTGACCAGCGTGTTCGTCACCCATGACCAGGAAGAGGCGCTGGAAGTGGCCGACCAGGTGGTGCTGATGAACCGCGGCCACGTGGAGCAGTACGGCTCGCCCGAGGCCGTCTACAACCATCCGGCCACGCCCTTCGTGTTCGGCTTCCTCGGCAACGTGAACCTCTTCCACGGCCGGCTGGAAGTGGGCGAGAGCGGCGGCCTGCTGCATACCGGTGAAGCGGTGCTGCCGGTGGTCGGCAGCGGCCATGAGACCGCCGGCGACGCGGTGGCCTATGTGCGCCCCCATGACCTCGACCTGGAGCGCTATTCGCCCGGCGCCGACGGCATTGCCGTGACGCTGCGCCGCGCGCTGACGCTGGGCCCGGTGGCGCAGCTTGAACTTGAACGTGAAGACAACCAGGACGTGATTGAAGTCGCGCTGCCGCTGGAGCGCTTCCGCCATGCGGGCTTCCGCGAAGGCGAACTGCTCGCGGTGCGCCCGCGCCAGCTGCGCGTGTTCACGCAACCGCGTACCACGTCCACCCAACAAGAAAAGGCGACGTCATGAACTTCCAGCAACTCCGATCGATCCGCGAGGCGGTGCGCCGCCAGTTCAACCTGACCGAAGTCGCCAACGCGCTCTACACCTCGCAGCCCGGCGTGTCGCGCCAGATCCGCGAGCTGGAAGAAGAACTGGGCGTGGAGATCTTCGAGCGCTACGGCAAACGCCTGACCGGCCTGACCGAGCCCGGGCGCGAGATCGTGCGCATCGTCGAACGCCTGCTGCTGGAGGCCGAGAACCTGCGCCAGGCCGGCGACGAATACGCCGGCCGCCATACCGGCCGCCTGACCGTTGCCACCACCCACACCCAGGCACGCTATGCACTGCCGCGCGTGGTGCAGGCCTTCCGCCGCGAATACCCGCATGTGACGCTGGCACTGCAGGAGGCGTCGCCCACGCATATCGTTGAGCTGCTGCTGACGGGGCAGGCCGATATCGGCATCGCCACCGAGGCCCTGGCCACCGAGGCCGGGCTGACCTCGTTCGAGGCCTACAGTTGGCAGCACGTGCTGGTGGTCTCGCCCGGCCATCCGCTCACGCGCCTGCCCGAGCCCACGCTCGAAGACGTGGCCGGCTTCCAGCTCATCACCTATGACGCCGGCTTCACCGGCCGCCGCAAGATCGACAGCGCCTTTGCCGAGGCCGGCCTGCAGCCGGAGATCGTGCTGACCGCGCTGGATGCCGACGTGATCAAGACCTACGCCGAACTGGACCTGGGCGTGGGCATCATTGCCTCGATGGCCTATGACGAGCGCAAGGATTCCGGCCTTGTGCGGATCTCGGCCGACCACCTGTTCGCGCCCAACACCACCAGCGTGGCGGTGCGGCGGGGCGCCTACCTGCGCGGCTATGCGCACGCCTTTATCAACATGTTCGCGCCGCACCTGTCGCCCGACACCGTCAGCAGCGCGCTGTCCGAGCAGGAGCGCCAGGCCCTGGCGGCCTGATTCCGGCCTGGCTGTGGCCATCGCCAGGCGGCGCAGGGGGCACCCGGGCGCTGCCTGACAGCCGCCGTCCGCCCCGGCACGGTGCCGTTCGCGCCCCGTGCCCGCCGTTCGTCGCAAGAGACTTTCTTCGTGCCCGGGTGAGGGGTACATTCCTTGCACGTGCCCGCGGCTTGCCATCCGGCGAGCGCCGTACGTGTGCCGCAGTGCAACAAAGTTTGCGCGCGGCCGCCGGTCTGCAAGGGCCGGACAAGGGAGACAGAGACGATCATGCGCGACGACGAACCGCTGCTGCGCTGGCAGTGGCGCGGCTATGCCCGCAACCACCAGCATCCCCGCAACCTGCTGCTGCATATCGTGGCCGTGCCGATGTTCATGGCCGGCACCGTGCTGGGCCTCTACGGCCTGTTGCGCCTGAGCCTGCCGGCGGTGGCGCTGGGGCTGGTGTGCATGGGCATGTCGATGGCCCTGCAGGGCCGGGGGCACCGGCTGGAAGCCCACGCGCCGGAACCCTTTGCCGGGCCGGCGGACATCGCCGGCCGCATCCTGGCCGAGCAGTGGATCACCTTCCCGCGCTATGTGCTGTCCGGCCAATGGTGGCGCGCGCTGGCCGGCCGGCGTGCCGGGCAGGGTGGCTGAGGTGGCCCGCGCTGCCCGCCTCATCACATTCCCGTTGCGCCAGGCTCAGTCCGCGCTAACATGAACGCCATGGACCGCTGCTTCTCCAACGTCGCCACCGCCATCCCCTCCCGGCTCAATATCCTCGGCCGCGACCTGCTGTTCGTGCTGTGCATGAACTCGGTGATCGCCATCAGCCTGAACTACGGCTTCCAGACCGGCGGCAGCCTGTGGCACAACTTTGTCTACAGCCAGCTGATCGGCTTGTCGATCTGGGTGCTGATCGACATTCCGCGCGTGGTGATCTGGTGGAACGACCGGCCGCGCCGCTGGCCCTTCCTGCTGCTGGCCGCCGCCGCGGTGCCCGCGGGCGTGGTGTTCGGCAGCTGGGCCACGCGCGTGGCGCTGGACCTGCCGCCCAAGTCGGCGGACGAAGCCGGCGGCATGCTGCGCATGTGCCTGGTGGTGGGCATGCTGGCCGCGGCCTCGATGATCTATTTCTACTGGTCGCGCGAGAAGCTCGCATCCCTGGAGCGCCAGGCCGCGCTGGACGCCCTGCAGCGCGAGGAAGCCGAAAAGCAGCTGGTGCGCGCACAGCTGATGGCGCTGCAGGCGCAGATCGAGCCGCATTTCCTGTTCAACTCGCTGGCCAACCTCGACGGGCTGATCGCCACCGACCCGCCCGCCGCGCGCCAGCTGCTGCAGCGCCTGATCGGCTTCCTGCGCATGTCGCTGGCGCATACCCGCGCCGAGCAATGCACGCTGCGGCAGGAGTTCGAGCTGCTGCGCAGCTACCTGGACATCCAGGGCATGCGCTTCGGCCAGCGGCTCTCGTTCGACATCGACCTGCCGCGCGAACTGGCGAAGGTGGAGATCCCGCCCATGCTGATCCAGCCGCTGGTGGAAAACGCGGTCACGCACGGCATCGAGCCCTGCATGATCGGCGGCCATATCCGGCTGTCGGCGCGTGCGGCCGGCGACAATGCGGTGCAGGTCATCATCGCCGATACCGGCGTGGGCTTCGGTCATGCCTCGGGCAAGGGCTCGGGCCTGGGCATCACCCATGTGCGCGAGCGGCTGGCGCGCATCTTTGGCGCGGCGGCCTCCATGCAGATGGAGGAGAACACCCCGCGCGGCGTGGTGGTGCGGCTGACGCTGCCGCTGGAGCGCCCGGCCGAAGCGCCCACCCTGACCCAGACAGTCACCAGCGTGCCGGAGGGCATGCCAGTATCGGCCCCAGCCATGCAACGGCTCTGAGGCGCCCCGCCTGCCAGCAAGCCTGACAAGACGAACGGCTGGCACCGCCCGTGGCGGTGCCGCTGACAACGCCAGGACCCATCCACCACCCCAACGCCCCCATGACCC
>NZ_JBYTAG010000087.1:0-23921 GCF_058787995.1 Cupriavidus sp. FW305-27 | reverse complement strand
GCTTTGCTGCACGGCGGCGCGGCGGCCGAGGGCCACGACGGCGATCACCGCCACCGCGAAGGCGATGGTGGGGGCGTCAAGCGGCTCGGCCAGGATCAGCGCACCGCCCGCCAGCGTCAGGAACGGCTGCAGCAATTGTATCTGGCCGACGCGCGCCACGCCGCCTTTTGCGAGGCCGGCGTACCAGAAAAGGAAGCCGACAAACATCGAGAACACCGACACATAGGCCATGCCGCCCCAGGCGCGCGGCGACGCCGCGGCTATCGCCGGCAGGTCGCGCAGGGTCAGCCAGGCCACCACCGGCACCAGCACCGGCAGCGATACCACCAGCGCCCAGCTGATGGTTTCCAGCCCGCCCTGCTCGCGCGACAGCTTGCCGCCCTCGGCATAGCCCAGCGCGCCCAGCACCACGGCGGCGAACAGGTACCAGTCCGCATGCTGCAGGCCGCCGGCACCCTGCCAGACGGCAAAGCCCACCACCAGCGCGCTGCCGGCCACGGCCGACAGCCAGAACGCCGGCGACGGCCGCTCACGCCCGAGCCAGGCGGCGAATACCGCGGTCGCCAGCGGCAGCAGGCCGATCACGATGGCGCCGTGGCTGGCCGGCACCTCGCGCATCGCCAGCGAAGAAAACAGCGGGAAACCCGCCACCACGCCCAGCGCGGTCACGGCCAGCCGCGGCCACTGGCCGCCGCGCGGGCGGCGGCTGGCGGACAGCGCGCCGCGCCAGGCAAGCAGCGCCAGCGCCAGCAGCGCGGCCAGCACGGCGCGCGCCAGTGCCACAAAGACCGGGTCCAGCTCGGCCACCGCCATGCGCGTGAACGGCAGCGTCTGGCTGAAGATCGCCACGCCGACAAAGCCGAGCAGCATGCCGCCGGAGGCCGGTGGGGCAGACGTCAGTGGCGGAGAAGCGGGGCGGCTGGCGGGCATGGTCGGGGTCTTGGTTGTCATCGGCTCGGAATCGGATCGCCGCGGGTCACGGCATGCCCGGGCTGGCGCTGACCGCAATCCACAGCGCGGTCAGCCCCAGCGCCGCGCCCATGGCGCGGTTGAACCAGCTCACGCGCTGGCCTTGCTGCAGCCATTGCCGCAACGACGCGCCCAGCACGCCGTACACGCCGTTGCTGACAAAGCCCAGTACTGCGAACAAGCCGCACACCAGCAGCACGCGCTGCAGCGGCGAGGGCGCGCCCGTCATGTAAGAGGCCGCGACTGCCAGCGCCAGCATCCACGCCTTGATGTTGGCGTACTGCAGCACCGCCGACTGCCACACGCTGAGCGGGCGCAGCACCTGCTTCTGCGCCAGCACCGTGCTGCGCGCGATCTTCCACGCCAGCCACAGCAGGTAGGCCACGCCGGCCAGGTGCACGCTGGCGGCCAGCGCGGGCTGGCCCAGGATCAGCGCGCCCACGCCCAGTGCGCACAGCGCCAGGATGCTGGCAAAGCCGAAGGCCACGCCCACGCAGTGCGGCAGCGTGGCGCGCAGCCCGAAGTTGGCGCCGGTGACCGCGGCGATGGTGGTGTTGGGCCCGGGCGTGAACAGGCCCACCGTCAGCAGGGTCAGCAGGGCCAGGAACTGCGCGGCCGTCAGGCCGGTGAGCAAGCCGGACGCCATCACGCGAACGCGACCACCACGCGCCGGTTGGTGCGGCTCTTCTTCTCGATCCTGGTCACCACCACTGCGCCGATCTCGCTGGTGTTGGCCACGTGCGTGCCGCCGCAGGGCTGGCGGTCCACCCCGGGGATTTCGATGATGCGGATGCTGGCCGTGCCCGCCGGCGGCGCGGCGCCGATGGTGCGGACCAGCTCGGGCTGGGCGGCCAGTTCCTGCGGCGTGATCAGCGTGGTGCGCACGGCGGTGTCGGCGTGGATCAGCGCGTTCAGGCGTTCGGTCAGGTCGGCCTTGTCCAGGGTCGATTCCGGCAGGTCGAAGTCGACGCGCGCCGACTCCGGCGAGATGCCGCAGCCGGTCACCGGCACCGGGATCAGCGAGCCCAGCAGGTGCAGGCAGGTATGCAGCCGCATCAGCTTGTGGCGGCGCGCCCAGTCGATGGTCACGGTGACGCGCTCGCCCACGCGCGGCAGCGGCGCATCCGGTGCGGGCACATGCAGGATGCGGCTGCGGTCTTCGGCGTAGATGGTGTCGGCGATGGCCACCGTGCGCCCGTCGGCCAGCGCCAGCGTGGCGGTGTCGCCGGCCTGGCCGCCGCTGCGTGCGTAGCACACGGTTTCGTCGAGTTCGATCCCTTCGGCGCCGGCCGCCACCACGGTGGCGGTGCAGTGGTCGAGGTAGGGGTCTTCGTCGAAGCGCTTGCGGGTGGCGGACATCGGGGGTCTCCTGGTGGGCTTGTTCCGGGTGTGGCTAGCGCAGGGTGCGGATGCCCTGCGCGGTTTCGATTTCGGCGCTCAGTTCAGGCGGGCCGTCGGCCTGCTCGATGGCGATGAGGTGGTCGGCGCCCAGCCAGGCCAGCCCCTGGCGCAGCAGTTCGGCGCGCGGGTGGCGCCCGGACAGCCTGCGCAGCGCCAGGCCCTGCCGCGGCAGGCTGGCGCCGGGGTAGCTGGCCACGTCCCACTGGATCAGGCTGGGCAGCAGGCCGTCGCCGGCGCTGTCGGCTTCGCCCGGCCAGGCCGGCAGGCTGCCATCCTCGGGCACGGTGATGCGCCAGTGCAGGCCGCCGCGGGTCATCGGGATGACCGGGGCGATGCGCTCCGGGTACTGCGCCTGCCACCGGCCCAGGTCGGCGGGGCGTTCCACGCGCGCAGCCCAGTGCAGCAGGAAGGGGCCGTCGCGCAGGCGCTGCTGCACGGCCTCGGTGTCCAGGCCGAACCAGCGCGCCCGGGCCGGCGCTGTTGCCGTCGGATCGACCGCGATCACTTCCAGGTAGACGCCGCCGAACATGCCCAGCACACGGTTGTGCGTGCCCATGGCCGTGTGCGCACCGCCGCCCTGGGGCGCAATGCCCAGCAGGCCGGCAACATGGTCCGTGCCGGCGTCCAGATCGGGCGCGGCGATGACAAGGTGATCGAGGGCGAGCTTCATCTTGGCTTGATGGTAGACAAGGTAGTCGGTACAGTACCGGTACAGTTGAGCGGATCGTATTCAGTACAGTTGCAGGAGCAGCACATGGATGCCAACAGCAGGGATGGCGACGCCGGCGGCGAGACCGCCACCGTCACCCGTCAGAAGGATAGCGGAGGCGACGCCCACAGCACATCGGGGCATACCTCCGGCCGCGCGCTGCGGCTGGTGGTGCCGCCCACCGAGCGCTTCCCGGATCCGATCCCCTCGGCGCAGATGACGCTGGTCGAGCAACTGACCGAATGGGCCCGCATGCGCATCGACGAGCGCGTGTTCCGCTCCGGCATGCGCATGCCGTCGATCCGGCAGCTGGCCCAGGAGAAGGGCATCTCGCGCTTTACCGTGGTCGAGGCCTATGAGCGGCTGGTGGCGCTGGGCTACCTGGAATCGCGCCGCGGCTCCGGCTTCTACGTGCGCGAGCGTGCCCCGGCCGCGCCCGCGGCGCCGGTGTCCGGCGCCGTGGCGGTGGCGCGTAATATCGACGTGACCTGGCTGCTGCGCAGCATGTTCCATACCGCCGAGGCGCACAAGGCGCCCGGACTGGGCTTCCTGCCCAATGACTGGCTCGACGGCGAACTGATCGCCAGCGCGCTGCGCGGGCTGGGCCGCCAGCCCGGCAACCATTTTCTGGCCAGCGGCACGCCGCAGGGCTTCCTGCCGCTGCGCCAGCAGTTGCGCACCCGGCTGGAAGAACTGGAGATCGGTGCCAGCGCCGAGCAGATCGTGCTGACCTCGGGCATCACCCAGGCCCTGGACCTGATCGCGCGGCTCTACCTGCAGCCCGGCGACACGGTGCTGGTGGGCGACCCGGCCTGGTTCGTGATGTTCGGCCGCTTTGCCGCGCAGGGCGCCCAGGTGATCGGGGTGCCGTACACCGCCGAAGGGCCGGACCTGGAGGCGCTGGAGCGCATCGTGCAGGCGCGGCGGCCCAAGCTGTTCGTGATCAACTCGGTGCTGCACAACCCCACCGGCACCTCGCTGTCGGCGGCCAAGGCCTTCCAGCTGCTGCGCCTGGCCGAGCAGTACGACTTCCTGATCGTCGAGGACGATATCTACTGCGACCTGTGCCCGCCCGGCCACGCCGCCACCCGGCTGGCCAGCCTGGACCAGCTGCGCCGGGTGATCTACCTGGGCAGCTTTTCCAAGACGCTGGCGGCCAACCTGCGCGTGGGCTTTATCGCCGCGCACCCGGAGACGGCGTCGGCGCTGACCGACAGCAAGCTGCTGGCGGGGCTGGCCACGCCGGAGATCAACGAACGCGTGCTGTACAAGGTGCTGACCGAGGGCCACTACCGCAAACATGTGGAGCGCGTGCGCACCCGGCTGGACCGCGCCCGCGACGAGACCCGGCGCGAGCTGGAGCGCCTGGGCCTGCGGCTCTTTCCCGGCCAGCACGCCGGCATGTACCTGTGGGCCGATACCGGCCGCGACACCAACGCGATCGCCACCGCGGGGCATGAAGAGGGCTACCTGTTCGCCCCGGGCAGCCTGTTCTCGCCGTCGCAGATGCCGTCGGGCTGGATGCGCTTCAACGTTGCCAGCAGCGGCCACCCGGAAATGCTGGCCTTCCTGGCGCGCCAGCTAGAACGCCTGTAAGTCACATCCCGGCAGCACCCGGGCCTTGAAAAATGGCCCGGGCGGCCCTATGTCTGGCGGCACCGGCCACAGGACCGTGGCCACACCGACTTTCCAGATTCGCCTGTTTCCAAGAGGAGAACCATGACCGCACCGCACGAGACGATGAGCTTCCAGGCGGAAGTGAAGCAACTGCTGCACCTGATGATCCACTCGCTGTACAGCAACAAGGAAATCTTCCTGCGCGAGCTGGTCTCGAATGCTTCGGACGCCACCGACAAGCTGCGCTTCGAGGCGATCGCGAACCCGTCCCTGCTGGAGAACGACGCCGACCTGGCGATCCGCATCGAGGCCGACGCCAAGGCGCGCACGCTGACGATCACCGACAACGGCATCGGCATGAGCCGCGACGAGGCCATCCACAACCTCGGCACCATCGCCCGCTCGGGCACCAAGGAATTCTTCCAGCAGCTTTCCGGCGACCAGCAGAAGGACGCCGCGCTGATCGGCCAGTTCGGCGTGGGCTTCTACTCGGCCTTTATCGTCGCCGACAAGGTCACGGTGGAAACGCGCCGCGCCGGCCTGGGCGCCGAAGACGCGGTGCGCTGGGAAAGCACCGGCGACGGCGAGTTCACCATCGATGCCATCGCCCGCAACGAGCGCGGCACCACCATCACGCTGCACCTGCGCGAGGGCGAGGACGACTTCCTCTCGGCCTGGCGCCTGAAGGGCATCATCCAGAAGTACTCGGACCATATCTCGCTGCCGATCCGCATGCCCAAGGAGGTGTGGGACGCTGAATCCAGCACCTACCAGCGCACCGCCGAGTGGGAAAGCGTGAACCAGGCCAGCGCGCTGTGGACCCGCGCCAAGTCCGACATCACCGACGAGCAGTACACCGCCTTCTACCAGCACATCGCGCACGACAACGAGGCGCCGCTGGCCTGGACCCACAACCGCGTGGAAGGCCGCAGCGAATACACCCAGCTGCTGTATATCCCGGCGCGCGCCCCGTTCGACCTGTGGGACCGCAACCACAAGGCCGGCCTGAAGCTGTACGTCAAGCGCGTCTTCATCATGGACGATGCCGACCAGCTGCTGCCGGGCTACCTGCGCTGGGTCAAGGGCGTGGTCGATTCCGCCGACCTGCCGCTGAACGTATCGCGCGAACTGCTGCAGGAAAGCCGCGACGTCAAGGCCATCCGCGAGGGCTGCACCAAGCGCGTGCTGTCGATGCTGGAAACGCTGGCCGACAGTGAAGAAGAAGCCGAGCGCGCCAAGTACACCACCTTCTGGCAGCAGTTCGGCCAGGCGCTCAAGGAAGGCATCGGTGAAGACCAGGCCAACCTGGAGCGCGTGGCGAAGCTGCTGCGCTTTGCCTCCACCCACAACGACACCGCCGAGCAGAACGTGGCGCTGGCCGCCTACGTCGGCCGCATGAAGGAAGGCCAGGACAAGATTTACTACGTCACCGCCGATACCTGGTCCGCCGCGAAGAACAGCCCGCACCTGGAAGTGTTCCGCAAGAAGGGCATCGAAGTGCTGCTGCTGACCGACCGCGTCGATGAATGGATGCTTTCATTCCTGCGCGAGTTCGACGGCAAGGAACTGGTGTCGGTCGCGCGCGGCGACCTGGACCTGGGCAAGCTCGCCGACGAAGCCGAGAAGGCCGAGCAGGAAAAGGCCGAGGCCGACTGGAAGGACGTGGTCGATCGCGCCAAGACCGTGCTCGACGGCAAGGCCAAGGACGTGCGTGTGACGCTGCGCCTGACCGCGTCGGCCTCGTGCCTGGTCTCTGACGAAGGCGACATGAGCGGCTACCTGCAGCGCCTGCTCAAGCAGGCCGGCCAGAAGGCGCCGGACGCCCAGCCGATCCTGGAACTGAACCCGGAACACGCGCTGGTGCAGAAACTGCGCGATCTCCCCGAGGGCGATGCCTTCAGCGACCGCGTGCAGGTGCTGTTCGACCAGGCGCTGCTGGCCGAAGGCGGCATGCTGGACGATCCGGCCGCCTACGTGCAGCGTGTCAACAAGCTGCTGGCCTGACGCCCCGGCTGCCCCCGCCGCGCAGGCGGCGGGGGATTCCCATCTCAATGTGTTGTAGCGGAGCGCGTGACCGATGACACTGAAGCGGTGCTTCCCGCCTGTCGTTGACGCCGGCACGCGCATCCTTATTCTCGGCAGCCTGCCGGGCGAGGCGTCACTGGCGCAATGCCAGTATTACGCGCATCGGCAGAATCAGTTCTGGCGCCTGACCGGCGAAGTTCTCGGTGAAGACCTGGTCCGCATGGAATATGCCGCGCGGCTGCAAACGCTTCTGGCGCATCACGTCGGTCTGTGGGACGTGGTGGCGCAAGCGAAGCGTGAGGGCAGCCTGGACAGCAACATCCGGGATCACGCCGGCAACGACCTGGCGAGCCTGATCGAATCACTACCCAGGCTGGCTGTCATCGCCTTCAATGGCGGCACTGCCGCGCGTATCGGTTTGAAGGCCCTTGGGCAGCATGGCGACCATCACCGGATCATCAGGCTTCCTTCCAGTAGTCCCGCTCATACCTTGCCCTACACGGAAAAGCTGGGCGCCTGGCAGGCATTGCAAGAGTGGCTGCCTGTAAGGCAGCGTCTGGCATAGCTCGTTCACGCACCCACGTTACCTGGGCATCCCTTCATACATGCCGGTGACGTCATCCATTACCTGAAGAATACGCTCGCTGGTCGTGGCGATGTTCCTCAACTGTTCCGCGCGACTGACCCCGGTCTGGTTGAGTGCCTCTTCAAAGAACAGCCACTGAGACCCGGCCAGCAGCAGTTCGCGACGGATTGCCTCGGTGTTTTGCGGCGCCGAGGTGAGAAGCTCCTGCGCGGCTGCGAATTCCCTGGTAGCCATGTCCAGATCCTGCGCCATCCGGGGGGAGGTAATGCCCCAGGCGCGGAACATGCTGATCTTGGCGATTCTCTGCGAGAGCATCCGCTGGCGGCCGGCAACGTTGATCAGCTTGCCCGTCGCGGTGCCCGAATGTTTCTCGAGCAGGAGGGTCCCCTGTTGCGCAAGCTTCAGCACGTCCTCGCTCATTCTTGCGATGGTTTTCGCGCTATCGGGATTCGGATCGCCGCCGGACAGCAACTGTCTATAGGGAATCCATGTCTGCTCGAGCCTGGCGTAGGTATCCTTGATCTCCGGCGTGGGTGCGAACGCCTTCAGCTCCATGAGCTGCTTGTCGAAGAGCGCCACGGACTGCTCGAGAATCTTCTTCGAACGTTCGACTTCAACGCCGAGGCCAGCCTGGCAGTAAGCCTTGGCCATGCGCTGAGACAGCATGCGCTGGCGGCCCGCCTTGTTGATCGCCGCGTTGATCGTCAGCGTTTCGGCGCAAGCGGTCCCGGCCAGCGCCAGGACGCTGCAGACAATCAGGCAGAAGGAACTGAGGTAACGTTTCAAGGGCGTCTCCGCGTCAGGCTCTGGTTGGTCCTTTGGGCCCGTCGTTCGAGCCGACGACGTGGCGGATCAGCTGATCCATTTCCTTGATGATGTCCGCAAGCACCTGCGTGATCACCGAGAACTCCCTGCCGTACTCTCCCGCCCGCGCCGCCGAGATGCGTGCATTCATTGCGACGATGTTGGCCTGCATCGAAATACCGCTGAGGCGATCGGCGAGGTCGGTCTGGCGTTTGCGCACAGCGAGCTCGCAACGGTGCATTTCCTCCTGGTAGGCCTGCGTGACAGTCTGCAGCAGCTCAAGTATCGGCGTGGCCTGCGTCACAAGCACATCGAGGAATGACGCTTGCCGGCTGGTGTCGGCCAGTGGTGTGTCTATCGCTGTTCTGACCCGGGCGATGAATTCACGGATGCGAGCGTCAGCGCGCGCACTGCCAAAGTACAGTTGCTGCAAGGCGCCGGAGAATGTGCCGGGGAAGCGCTCACTGCCCGTCACGAGATCCGAATGCGCCGACTCGAACATTGACAGGCACTTGCGTGCGATATCGAGCGCGGCAGTGTCCCCCCGCGAAGCGAGCAGCATCTGGAGGACGATCCGTTGCGACAGCATGCGCTGCCTGCCGGAAAGGTTGATCAATGCGCCGATGGTCTCGGCGGACACTTCGGTCTCGGGTGACTGAGTGGAGAGAGCGTTCATGCCATGCCTTGCAGGTAGTGTCGACGCAGACGCGCACCGCGCTGACCGGCGAAGCAAAAGCGCCCCGAAGCGAGATGCCTGCGAACCGGTTGTCCGGTTCGTGGTCCATTCGCTTCGGGGCGTCGTTGCCCGGGATGCTCCTTTTCGGAGCATGTCATCGCGACTTGCCAGCTTGTTTCAAGGCCGCCGTTGGCCTGTGCGACCGCTTCGCAATATCCATGCCATGGCTCACGGAAGTTGCATCAGCTTCTTTCGGCGACACCTGCCTCGTGCTGCTGCGACGCATCCACGGACGCGGTGCTGAAGTCCACCGGACCCACGCGCGTGCGCAGGTTCAGGGTGATCTCGCCGTGCGCGCGCGTAAATGCGGGCAGGCGCGGGATCAGCCAGTAGCTGCCCAGCGACGCACCTACCGAGAGCGACAGGGCGCCACCTCTGCCCTTGAGGGCCATCACGTTCATGGTGGCCCGCTCCAGCTGCCGCAGCAGCGGTGCAATTTCAGCCAGGTATTCGCGCCCGCATCGGTGAGCGCCATGGCGTCGCGCCGCCCGGTGCCAGGACATGGCTGCGGATCCGATCATCACGGCATGATTTCCTGACAGTGCCTCGCCACGTCCTGCACGCCGGCATCGCCTCGGCGGTGCCCTATGTGGTGGCCTTTGCCTGCCTGCTCGTGGTGGGCTGGCTGCTCGACAAGGTCGGGCAGGGCCGCGAGCGCGTGTTCATGGCGGTCGGCGCCACCGTCATGGCTGTCTTCATCGCGCTGATGGCCTATGCCGGGCCTGACGCGGCCCGCAGCCAGCCAACGGCTTCGCAAATCGCCCGTACTGAATCCACCCGTGAGCATGTGACGCATGCCGGATTGCCGTGGGCCATGGCGCACCTATACTGGAGTCGAGCGACGAATCATTCGAAACCGGGGGTATCGATCGCTCCTTGTAGTGCGCCTTGCGGGCTTGCACTTTCGGACGCATGGCGATGACGCATCGGAAGTGAGCGCCTTAGCCGGCAACCATGCTGGCAAGGAGGCAATCATGTTCAAGCATCTCCTGCTGGCGGTCGATGGTTCCGACCTGTCTGAATCGGCGTTCCGCAAGGCTCTCACGCTGGCGCGGGACATGGGGGCGAGTGCCACCGCGGTGCGCGTCTGTCCGAACTACCACGTCCTGACCTACCAGGTCGAGATGCTGGAGGACACGCGCGAAACCTACGTGAAGGAGGCCTGGGAAAACGCGACCCGCTACCTGCGCGGACTGGCCGATGAGGCCGTCGCCGCGGGCGTGGCCTGTGACACGGCATACGTCGTCAACGACCATCCCTACGAGGCTATCATCAAGACGGCCGAGGAAAAAGGCTGCGACCTGATCGTGATGGCTTCGCACGGGCGGCGCGGGGTCCAGGGCATGCTGATCGGCAGCGAAACCCTGAAGGTGCTGACCCACAGCAAGATCCCGGTGCTGGTGTACCGCTAGGCGGCGCCTAGCGCCGCCGGCGCGGCGCGCCCGCCTGCACGCATTGCCGCATCCGCGCCGCCAGGCGCGGCAGTGAGCCTGTGCGCCAGCGGCTGCGCAGGTCGTCGCTCAGCGGCACTGCGATCAGCGCCAGCAGCAGCGCGGCCAGCGGCAGCGTGGCGCTGAAACCCATGTGCTTGAAGCCCAGCGCGCCGGCGATGCCGCCGGCAAAGAACAGCGTGACCAGCACCACCAGCAGGCGCAGCTTGCGCCGGTTGGCGAGCACGCGGGGCAGTGGGCGCGCTTGTGTGCGTGATGGCGTGCGCGCCGGCGCGGCTGCGTTCCAGTAGCACAGCTTGCCCAGCTCGATGCCGATATCGGTGACCATGCCAGTGAGGTGTGTGGTGCGGATCTCGGCGTTCGAAAGCTTGGTGATCATGGCATTCTGCAGCCCCATGATGAAGCACAGCAGCATCACCGTGGCTGGCACGAACAGCCACTGGTGCTGCCCCAGGTTGCCGCCGATCAGGCCAAAGCACAGCAGCAGCCCCGCCTCCAGCGCCAGCGGCAGCGCGTATTCACTGTGCAGCCGTTGGCGTCGTCCCCAGTTGACCAGCACCGCCGAGCACGCGGCGCCGCCGAGAAACGACAGCAGCGCCCCGACCCCATCCAGCACCAGCGCGAAGCTGCCCAGCGCCAGGTTGTCGGCCATGGCCGAGACCACGCCGGACATATGCGAGGTGTATTGCTGCACGGCCAGGAAGCCGCCGGCATTGATGGCGCCGGCGACAAAGCAGAGGTAGCCGGCCAGGTGCCGGTTGGCGTGGGGGCTACGCCGCTTCCCGGTCAGTTTGCGCAGGTACAGGATCGGCATGGCGATGGGGCGGCGTCTGGCGGATTGGGAAGGGCGGCGGCGGACCTGCGTTGCCGCTACAGGGTGTCCCGGGGCCGGGCAAGGGCGTGCCAGGCGTCGGGGTCGGCGGCAACCGCCTCGCCGCGCTTCATGCGGCGGGCAGTCGGTGTCAGCTTCAATGCATGCACGGCTTCCAGCGCCCGTGCGCGTGCCAGCAGCGTCTGCAGCGACGGCAGCCGGGGCGGGCCTTTCCAGGCAAACAAGGTGTAGTTGCAGCTGTCCTCGGCGCGTGCGACCGACATCGAGGCCCCGAACACGGCGCGCACCGCGCCCAGGTAGTGCGGCATGCCGCGGTCGCTTGCAAGGAAGTTGGCCACCAGCATGCCGTCGTCGGCCAGCCGCGCGTGGCAGGCCGCGTAGAAGCCGGCGGAGCCAAGCTGCAGCGGCATGCCGTCAGCCAGGAAGCCGTCGACGAGGATGACCTCGGGGCGCGCTTCCCGGCCCCTGACGTACTCGGCGCCATCGGCGCAGACCACCTGCAGGCGGACATCGTCGGGCGGAATGCGGAAGCGCTCGCGCAGTGCGATCACCGCCGGGTCGATCTCGACAGCGACCAC
The DNA here is from genome assembly GCF_058787995.1 of Cupriavidus sp. FW305-27. NCBI lineage: Bacteria > Pseudomonadati > Pseudomonadota > Betaproteobacteria > Burkholderiales > Burkholderiaceae > Cupriavidus > Cupriavidus sp. FW305-27. The sequence goes on along the minus strand of NZ_JBYTAG010000087.1, from coordinate 12,213 downwards.
CCGCGTGGCGGGCAGGTGCCGGTAGCAATACTTGACCAGCGAGCCTCCGCCGAGCCCGATCACCGAAATCCGTGCCGGCGACGGATGCAACAGCAGGAATCCCATCATGGTGCGCGTGTAGCCCAGCACCAGCCGGTCGGGATCGCGCCGCGACATGAAGCTCTGCGTGGCCAGCACGTCGAAGTGCAGCGACAGGGCGGTCTCGGTCTCCAGCACCACGGGCGTGCCGTCGCGCGGGGCTTCGGCCAGGAAGCGCATATAGGACTCAAAGGATGTGCGGCGGCTACCCGCTGCGACGCCGGGGTCGGCGTCCGGTTTGCGTTCGTTCATGACGGCAGCCTTGCGCAATGCAGGATCCGGGGACCAGCCGGCTGGCTGGGGCGGGCAAGGCGGCGGGTGGCTCGCCCGGGTATCGCGGACATCGGGGACATCTGTTTCAGTCACATATGATATTAATCGTATTATCATATCCCAGCACCCGCGCGGTGGCTGCATCCGGCCGGGAAATGCCATGCCCGGTCCCGCGGTTGTGGTGAAACCGCCCTTTGCGGGCTGTGCCAGCCCGCCTGCCCATCCCGGAAACTGGATTTGCGGCGTGCGCTTCTGGCATCCTGACGGTCTGTCCTGACGTCCGGCCTGCCCGGAACACTGCCATGCCACTTTCCGACTGGACCCACGAAGCCATCCGCAAGATCGATGCGGATTTCAACCGCTCCGCCGACACCCACCTGATCCCGCTGGACCTGCCGGGCTACCCGGACATCCGCGTCTATTTCAAGGACGAGTCCAGCCACCCGACCGGCAGCCTCAAGCACCGGCTGGCGCGGTCGCTGTTCCTGTATGCGCTGTGCAACGGCTGGCTGCACGAGGGCAGCACGGTGGTGGAGGCATCCAGCGGCTCGACCGCGATCTCCGAGGCTTACTTTGCGCGGCTGCTCGGGCTGCCGTTCGTGGCGGTGATCCCGGCGGGGACCTCGCGCGCCAAGATCGAGGCGATCGAGTTCTACGGCGGGCACTGCCACCTGGTGGGCAGCCCGTCCGGGATCTACGCCGCCTCGCGCCGCATTGCGCAGGAGACGGGCGGGCATTTCATGGACCAGTTCACCTACGCCGAGCGCGCCACCGACTGGCGCGCCAACAACAATATCGCCGAGTCGATCTTCAAGCAGATGGCGCACGAAGAGCATGCGGTGCCGGCCTGGCTGGTATCGAGCGGCGGCACCGGCGGCACCATCGCCACGCTGGGGCGCTATGTGGCCTATCGGCGCCACAAGACCCGCGTGCTGTGCGCGGACCCGGAGAACTCGGTGTTCTTTGACTACTTCCGCAGCTGCCTGGACGGCAAGCCGCAGCCGGACCTGTCCCTGGCGGAGGGCTCGCGCATTGAAGGCATCGGCCGGCCGCGCGTGGAGCATTCGTTTATCCCGACCTGTATCGACGCCATGCTTAAGGTGCCGGACGCGCTCTCGTTCGCGGCCATGCGCTACCTCGCCGGGCGCTTCGGGCGCCGCGTGGGCGGGTCCACCGGCACCAATTTCGTCGGCGTGCTGTACCTGGCCCAGCAGATGCGCGCGGCGGGGGAGGGCGGCGCCATCGTCAGCCTGCTGTGCGACAGCGGCGAGCGCTACGGCAACACCTATTACGACGATGCCTGGTACAGCGCGCAGGGCATTGCCATCGAGGCGGCCGATGCGCTGGTGGCGCGCGCGGTCAATGGCGAGGCCGTGCTGACGCCGCAGGCGGTGGCGGGGCTGCAGTCGGCCGGCGCCGGCATCCCGGCGGGCGGCTGAAACCCGTGGCCCCGCCTTTCTGTCACAATGCCGGCGGCTGGCGCGCCGGCCATTGATTTCAAGGTAAATTCCCTATGCGTATCTTCGGCATCAGCATCCATATCATCGTTGCACTGTTCTTTGCGGTGCACGCGGTGCGCACACACCAGAACATGTACTGGCTGCTGATCCTGTTCCTGTTCCCGGGGCTGGGCAGCGTGGTGTATTTCTTCGCGATCTACCTGCCCGAGCTGCGCCAGTCGCGCGGCGCGCGTGCGGCCACGCGTGCCATCACGCAACTGGTCGATCCGAACCGCGCGGTGCGCGAGGCCCGCTCAGACTTTGACCGCGCCCCGACGGTGGCGCACCGCATGCGCCTGGGCGCCGCGCTGCTGGCGGCCGGGGAGCCGTCGGAAGCCCTGCAGCACTACCAGGCAGCGGCCAGCGGACCGTTTGCGACCGATCCGGCGCTGCTACAAGGACTGGCACAGGCGCAGTTCGCCACCGGCGATGCGGCCGGCGCGCTGGCAACGCTGGAAAAGCTGTTCGCCACCAATCCGCAGTCGCGCCAGCAGCCCGATCCGGCCTTGCTGTATGCGCGCGCGCTGGCGGCCACCGGCGCATCCGGCACGCGCGCCGCGTTCGAGCAGGCGCTGACCAGCGCCAGCGATGCCGCGCCGCGCTGCCTTTTCGCCGACTGGCTGGCGGCGCAGCCCGACGCCGCCGACCGCGAACGCGCGCAGCAGCTCTATGCCGATATCGTCCACGACGCCCGCCACTGGCCGCGCCACGCCCGCGAACACAACCGCGAATGGCTGCAGCGCGCGCAGGCGGCGCTGGGCAAGTAATCCGCGTTTCCCCCATCCATGCTGGAACGGGTGCTGAACGCCTTTCTCGACAACATGACCCTACTGAAACGCAAATCGATTGAAGCCGTGGCCTCGCGCCGTCCGGCACGTGGCACCCGCACCCGTGGCGAGGCGCCGGCACGCGAAGAAAAACGCATGACGCCGCGCTTTGCGCCGGTGACGTTCTCGGAAATGGAAGGAGTGCGCTACCTGCACTTCGGCACCGAGTGGGTGCAGGGCGCGATGCGCCTGCGCAAGCCCGATGCGATCGAGCTGGAATACGCGCAGCAGATGATGGCCTGGCTGCTGTTCCTGTCGCCCTCGGTCGAAGAATTCCACGTGGTGCAACTGGGCCTGGGCGCAGCGGCGCTGACCAAGTTCTGCCACCGCCAGTTCAGCCGCGCGCGCGTGACCGCGGTGGAGCTGAACCCCGCGGTGATCATCGCCGGGCGCAGCATGTTCGGCCTGCGCGAGGACGACGCGCGCCTGACCGTGCGCGAGCAGGATGCCTGGGACTACGTGATGGACGGCACCCACGCCGGCGCCATCGACGTGCTGCAGGTGGACCTGTACGACGCCACCGCGCGCGGCCCGGTGCTGGACACCACCGCGTTCTACCGCGCCTGCCGCCGCACGCTGAAGGCACCCGGGGTGATGACCATCAACCTGTTCGGCGACCACGACAGCTTTCCGAAGAATATCGAACGCATCTGCGATGCCTTCGACAACCGCGTGCTGGTGTTCCCGGAAGTGCATGACGGCAACGTCATTGCGCTGGCATTCAATGGGCCGGAGATCGATGTGTCGTGGGAAGTGATCGAGGCGCGCGCCGATGTGGTCGAGAAGACTACCGGCCTGCCTGCGCGCGACTGGGTGCAGAAGCTGCGCGCGGCGAATGCGCGGCAGGAAGAGCGGTTGAAGATCTGAGGAACGGCCGCTCTCCCGCTGCGCGGGAGAGCGGCAGCAGGCAGTCCCGCCCTCACTCCTTGTGGAAGAACTGCGCAAGCGACCACTCGTCGGTGCGCGCCTCGTACTTCAGTCCCTTCTTCATCGCCCACATCGCCAGCTGGCTGTGAGACGGAATGATCGCGTGGTCGGCCAGCGCAAACTTGGCCGCGATGCGGGCATTCTCCTCACGCGCCTTGTCGCTGCTGACGGTAGTCAGCGATTTCTCGATCAGCTGGTCCAGCTGCTGGTTGCTGTACTTGCCCCAGTTCCAGGTGCCGTAACCGGTCTTGGGGTTGGGCGTGCCAGTGATCGAGCGCAAGGCCACGTCGGCCGCGGCCGAGCCCCAGCCCAGCATCTGGAAGGCGAACTCGCCCTGGCGTGCGCGCGTGAAGTAGGCCGCCACCGGCAACGTCTCCACCTTGGTCTGGATGCCGATGCGCGTCAGCATGCTGGCGGTGGCCTGCGCTACCGCGGCGTCGTTCAGGTAGCGGTTGTTGGTGGCGTGCAGCGTCAGGCCGAAGCCGTTGGGGTAGCCCGCGTCGGCCAGCAGTTTCTTCGCGCCTTCCGGATCATAGGCCTCCGGCTTGGTGCCCGGATGCCCGAAGATCTGCGGCGACACGATCGACGATGCCGGCACCGCCAGCCCTTCCATGATGCGGCTGATGATGGCGTCGCGGTTCAGCGACTTGCTGATTGCGGCGCGCACGCGCGCATCCTTGAACGGGTTCTTGCCCAGCGGCTTGCCGGCCTTGTCGGTGACGAAGGGCGGGTTGTCGCGCGACTGGTCCATCTGCCAGAAGATGGTGCGCCACGACACCTGCTGCTCGATCTTGAACTTCGGATTCTGCTTCAGCTTGGCGACGTCGGCCGACGGTACGCTCTCGATCACGTCGACATCGCCCGCCAGCAGCGCGGACGAACGCGCGCCGTTGTCGGTGATGATGCGGAAGATGGCGCGGTCCCACTCGGGCTTGGGGCCCCAGTAGTTGGGGTTGCGCTCCATCACGATTTCCTGCCCGCGCGCAAAGCGCACGAACTTGAACGGGCCGGTGCCGATCATCGCCTTGCCCGAGTCGAAGTCCGCCTGCGTCAGCGTGGCGGCGACCTTCTTCGGCATGATCGGCACGCTGTTCAGGTCGTTGGCCAGGTTGGCGTAATTGGGCACGCTCATGGTCAGGCGCACCGTCAGCGGGTCGGGCGTGTCGATGCGCGCGATCGGCTTGGTGTAGCTGGTGAACGAGCCGGGGCTGTTGACCAGCTTCTCCGGGCGCTCCAGCGAGGCCTTGACGTCCTCGCTGGTAAAGGGCGAGCCGTCATGCCACTTCACGTTGGGGCGCAGCTTGATCTCCCAGGTGATGGCGTTGACCGGCTTCCACGACAACGCCAGGCCGGGGATGTAGCGCGCGTTCTTGTCCATGAACACGAGCGACTCGAACACATGCAGCGCGATGGCGTTGTTGGGGCCCGAGTTGTTCCAGTGCGGGTCCATCGAGGTCACGTCGGCCGCCAGGCCGATGCGCAGGTCTTCGGCGTGGGCGGCACCCGCCGGCAGCAGCGTGAAGGCGGCACTGCCAAGCACCAGCGCGGTGGCGGCATGGAGCACGGCGCGACGGGCAGGGCGGCGGGGCGGACGTTGCGGCGGCAGGGCGTGGGTCGGTGTCATCTGGCTGGCTCCTCGTACGGGTCCGCGCGGGCGCGGCCGGGTTCTCAGGCGGGTTTGTCCCGCATTGTGCCGCTAAAGTGGCTTGGTTGCAGCCTTTGGCGCGGGCAGGCAAGCCGATGCGGGACGGCGCCGTTAGAATGGCGCCCATGTTTGCCAATTCCCGCACCATTGTCTCGGCCCAGGCCGATGTCCACGAACACCTGGCCGCGCGCGTCGCGCGCCACCTGGCCGAGCCGTTCCGCAAGCCCATCGGCGAAGCCAGCCGGCGCGAGCTCGGCGCGGCGCTGCAAAGCTGGCAGCAGGCCGGCGGTGCGCCGCTGATCCTGGATGCGGGCTGCGGCGTGGGCGAAAGCACGCTGCGGCTGGCCATAGCGTTCCCGGACCACTTCGTGATCGGCATCGACCAGTCCGAGAAGCGCCTGGCCGCCGGCAAGGACTGGTGGGGCGAGGCGCCGATGCCAGCCAACTTCTGCTGGGCGCGGGCCGACCTGGTCGATGTGTGGCGCCTGCTGCAGGCCGAGGCCGTGCCGGTGGCGCGCCACTACGTGCTGTACCCGAACCCGTGGCCCAAGATCGGCCACCTGGGGCGGCGCTGGCAGGGGCATGCGGTGTTCCCGGCGCTGGCCGCCTGCGGCGACTATCTGGAGTGCCGCAGCAACTGGCGCATCTATATCGATGAGTTTGCCCAGGCGCTAGCACTGGTCGGGCGCCCGGCGCGGGTAGAGGCGTGGGCCCCGGCGCAACCGATGACGCCGTTCGAGCGCAAGTACGGGGCATCGGGCCACGGCTTGTGGCGCTGCGTCAGCGAGCGCCAGCGCGCCTGAGCGGCTCGCCAATGAAAACGGCCCGCGCATGCGGGCCGTCTTTTTGCCAGGCGCAGCCGGGCGCGTCAGTGGAACAGCGGCTGCTGCGTCGGGGCGTCCTCGGGCAGTTCGGCATGCACGATCTCGCCGTTGCGGTCCGCGTACAGCGGCGTGCCGCAGTCCTCGCAGTATTCCGGATCGAACAGCGCGGCGTGGCGGAAGATGTCTTCTACGCCGGCGTTGCGCAGTTCCTCGCAGATCTGCTCGAGCGGGTTGCCCTTTTCGTCGGCATCGACCTCGCCGGCTTCGCGGCCGTAGACCGGCCACACGATGCCGTAGATCACATCCTTCTCGCCGCGCATGGTGAAGCCCACGCGGTATTCCTCGACCACTTCCTCGCCGAAGGCAGCCACCACGGCGGCCAGCTGGCCGGCGGAGATGTCGAGCGTGCCGCACAGGTAGTTGACCGCGGCGCGCACGGTCAGCGGGCGGATGCTCTTGTCGGACTCGCGGCAGGACAGGAAGAATGCGTCGGGCAGCAGCAGCTCGAACTCGCAGCCCGGCAGCAGCAGCGCCACCGACGGCTGCACCTGGGTGCGCCACTGGTCGAGGCAGGTCGAGCGCTCGGCGTGGTGCTCCTTGGCGTCTTCCTGCCAGCGGAACAGCGCCTGCTCGTGCGGAGCCACCACCACGGCCAGCAGGTAGCGCGGATCGGCCAGGATCGGCGCGGTCTCGGGCAGGTCGCGCAAGTCGACCTTGGGTACCGTGCCGGCCAGGGCGGCCGCGGACAGCTTGTGCGTCAGCGCAAAGGTGTCGCTGTGCGTGCGCGGCAGCTGGTCGATGCTGTATAGGTAGGGCGACAGCGAGACCTTGGTCCCGGTGGCCAGCACATGTGCCTGCAAGTGCACCGCCAACGTTTGCGCCAGCTCCGGCTTGAGCGAGCCGGAGGGAATGGCGTAGCGCGTGTGCGCCAGGATCGGGGCGGCGATCAGCAGCGCGTCATGGCGCTGGCCGTCGACCTCAATGGTGGCGGATTCGGCGAGCGTCTCGGCCTGCTCGGCCAGCACGTCGGAGGCGTCTGCATTGTGCTTGAACAGGTGTTCCAGCGCCGCGTCGAGCGCGGTCTGGCTCCCGTTCTTCAGCAGGCGGCCCAGGCGCTGCGAGAGCCGCCGTTCCCAGTACGCGTCCTCCATGCGGCTGCCCGAAGCGTCGAGGGCGAGCGCATCGGCCACCAGACGCTCGGCGTCAGGGGAGAGTCGTGGGGAAGCCTTGGGGCGAAAACCTGCCATAGAAAGAAACCGTCCGTTTATGCGTAAAACGGTATTCTACTCGTTGCGTTGACACGCAGGCCGCTATATGCGTGCAGCGTGTGCGGACGCGCCCGGGCGTGTGGCTTTATTTCTGGGCCGGAGCGGAGGCGGCAGGGGCCGCGGGCGCGTGGCTTTCGACGCTGTGCGACTCGCCGGACATGGAAACGTCGCTGCCGCCCTTGGTCAGCAGGTAGAGGGCCGCGCCGGCAACCACGACGAATGCGATAAGGATCTTAACCATGGTGTCTCCTGATTCTGGATGATGCCGGGCGGACCCGGCTTCCGGTCGTGCGACCGCTGTTCTTGTGCAACACAGTGTGGCAGCACTGGCTTGCGTGGAACTTACACGCGCCCGGCTTCGTTCGGGGTGATGCAAGGGGCGCAGGACCTCAATGAAAAACGCCGCCTGCCCCGGCCCCCCCACGGGGCCCGGGCAGGCGGCGTCAGCCTTGGCAGGCTGCGGGCGCCTCAGGTGGATCTCAGGCGGCCAGCAGCTGGCGCAGCACGAACGGCAGGATGCCGCCGTGGTTGTAGTAGTCGACCTCGATCGGCGTATCGATGCGCAACAGCACCGGCACGCGCTGCACGTCGCCATTGGCGCGATGGATCACCAGCACCACGTCCTGCTGCGGCTTCAGGTCGCCCTCGATGCCTTCGATATCGAAGGTCTCGTTGCCGGTGATGCCCAGCGTCTGCGCACTGTCGTTGCCCTTGAACTGCAGCGGCAGCACGCCCATGCCGACCAGGTTGGAGCGGTGGATGCGCTCGAAGCTGCGTGCCACCACGGCCTTCACGCCCAGCAGCTGCGTGCCCTTGGCGGCCCAGTCGCGCGACGAGCCGGTGCCGTACTCTTCGCCGCCGAACACCACCGTGGGCGTGCCCTCGGCCACGTACTTCATGGCGGCATCGTAGATCGACATTTCGTCACCGGTGGGCTGGTGCAGCGTGATGCCGCCTTCCACGCGCGAGCCGTCGGCCTTGGGCGGGATCATCAGGTTCTTGATGCGCACGTTGGCGAAGGTGCCGCGCATCATGACTTCATGGTTGCCGCGGCGCGAACCGTAGCTGTTGAAGTCGGCCTTCAGCACGCCGTGCGACAGCAGGTACTTGCCCGCGGGCGAGGTGTCCTTGATCGATCCGGCCGGTGAGATGTGGTCGGTCGTCACCGAATCGCCGAAGATGCCCAGCGCACGCGCGCCGCGCACGCTGGCGCTGGTGGCGGCGGGCTGCATGCTGAAGTCCTGGAAGAAGGGCGGCTCGGCGATGTACGTCGACTTGGGCCAGTCGTAGACCTGGCCCTTGGTGCCCTTGATGCCGGCCCACAGCTTGCTCGGCTTCTTGACCTGTTCGTAGTTGCCCTTGAAGGTCTTGGCATCCATCGCGTACTTCATCAGTGCGTGGATTTCTTCCGAGGTCGGCCAGATATCGCCCAGGTAGATGTCGCGGCCCTTCTTGCCCTTGCCCACGGGCTCGGTCATCAGGTCGCGCGTGACATTGCCGGCGATGGCGTAGGCCACCACCAGCGGCGGCGAGGCCAGGAAGTTGGCACGGATGTTCGGGTGGATGCGGGCCTCGAAATTGCGGTTGCCCGACAGCACGGCAGCGGCCACGAGGTCGTTCCTGGTGATGGCCTCGTTCAGCTCGGGCGTCAGGTCGCCGGCGTTGCCGATGCAGGTGGTGCAGCCATAGGCGGTCACGCCGAAGCCCAGCTTTTCCAGGTACGGCAGCAGGCCGGCGGCCGTCAGGTATTCAGTCACCACGCGGCTGCCCGGGGCCAGCGAGGTCTTGATGTGCGGCGCCACCGTCAGGCCGGCTTCCACCGCCTTCTTGGCCAGCAGGCCGGCGCCCAGCAGCACGCTCGGGTTGGAGGTGTTGGTGCAGGACGTGATCGCGGCGATCAGCACGTCGCCGTTCTTCACCTCGAGGCCGTCGGTGGTGGTGTAGGCGCGGTCCAGGTCGGCCGCCTCCTTGTTGAAGCCGTTCTCGGCCACCGGCTTGCTGAACAGCGAGGCGAAGGTGCTCTTGACGTTGCCGATCTCGATGCGGTCCTGCGGACGCTTCGGGCCCGCCAGCGACGGCGCCACCGTGCCCAGGTCCAGCGTCACCACCTTGCTGTAGTCGATCTCGCCGGCCCTGGGAATGCCGAACATCTTCTGTGCGCGGAAATAGCCCTCGAACGCGGCGATTTCCTCTTCGGTGCGGCCGGTGCCCTTGAAGTAGTCGATGGTCTTCTCGTCCACCGGGAAGAAGCCCATGGTGGCGCCGTATTCCGGCGCCATGTTGCCGATGGTGGCGCGGTCGGGCAGGGCCAGGCTGGCGGTGCCTTCGCCGAAGAACTCGACGAACTTGCCGACGACCTTCTCCTTGCGCAGCATCTCGGTGATGGTCAGCACCAGGTCGGTGGCGGTGACGCCTTCGCGCAGGCGGCCCTTCAGCTCCACGCCAACCACGTCCGGCGTCAGGAAATAGACCGGCTGGCCCAGCATGCCGGCCTCGGCCTCGATGCCGCCGACGCCCCAGCCCACCACGCCGATGCCGTTGATCATGGTGGTGTGCGAGTCAGTGCCGACCAGGGTGTCCGGGTAGTAGACGCCGTCTTTCTTGTGCACGCCGCGGGCCAGGTATTCCAGGTTGACCTGGTGCACGATGCCGAAGCCCGGCTGCACCACGCCGAAGGTATCGAACGCCTGCATGCCCCACTTCATGAACTGGTAGCGCTCGTTGTTGCGCTGGAATTCCAGCTGCATGTTCAGGTCCAGCGCCTTCTTTTCGCGGAAATGGTCGACCTGCACCGAGTGGTCGACCACCAGGTCCACCGGCACCAGCGGCTCGATCTTCTTGGGGTTCTTGCCCATCTTCTCGGCGACGTTGCGCATCGCGGCGAGGTCGGCCAGCAGCGGCACGCCGGTAAAGTCCTGCAAGACCACACGGGCCACCACGAAGGGAATTTCGTCGACGCGCTCGGCGTTCGGCTTCCAGTTGGCAAGTTGCCTGACGTGCTCTTCGGTGACCTTCTTGCCGTCGCAGTTGCGCAGCACCGATTCCAACACCACGCGGATCGACACCGGCAGTCGCCCGACTGCCACGTCCAGCTCCTCGCCCAACTGGGGCAGGGAGTAATACTGGCCCTTGCCGGAAGAGCCGATCTTGAATTCTTTTAGCGTGTTCTTGAGGTTGTGGGGCATTGCCGTACTCCGATCGAAGGATGATGCGATGGCATTTGGCTCGGACCTGAATCGAGACCCCGGTGCGCTGCCGCGGCATTTGACCGCGGTCCGAGGCCGGCAGCGCACTGCAACTGCATACTCTAACCGCCGCGCGGCTTTGGCGCCACCCGGCTCGGCAACCCGCCGGCCGCGACGGCGCCGGCCCGACAGCATGCCCACCCGGGATTGGCCGTCCGGCAAGGCAAAAAAGGGCGCTGGCGGCCGGAATTCAGCCCCCCCCCCCCCCCCCCCGCCCCGGTACGGACTTACTGCTTGGGTGCTGCGGATTGCTGGGCGCCTTCCGGCACCTGCGTCGGGCCGCCCGGGGGCGTGACCAGCAGCGGGGTGGTGGCCGGGGCGCGCAGGCCGCCGGCCTGGGTAGGGGCCGCGGCGCCGGCCTGCATGGCGGCGCTCTGGCAGTCGTCGGCCAGGCGCTGGCCCAGGTTCTTGTTGAACAGCATGGCCTTGCTCGGGATCACCACCAGGTCCAGGCCGGTGCGGGCGTCATAGTAGCGGTCGGCGCCGGTCACCGTGGCCTGGCGCGGCAGCTTGTAGTCCTTGCCTTGCCAGTGCACGGTCAGGACTTCGTCGCGCAGCATGTCGCCGGCGATATACAGGTTGTTGCCCAGTTCACACTGCCATTTTTCGCCGTTCGGGGTGACCGCGGCAGCAGCGCCGGCCGCTGCGGCGGTTCCGGCGGCCGCCTTCTTCTTGGTCGAAGCCTTCTTGCTGGTGGTCTTCTTGGCGGGTTCCTGCGCCATCACGGCGGTGGCGGTGGTCAGGCTGAATGCGCCGATGCAGGCGGCAAGGACAAGATGTTTCATATTGTGAGTGCCTTTCGGATACTGAAATCGATTTATGTTTCATTCGCCGCCGTCAAACCGGGCGGCGCCGGGACAATTTCCGCCGCTATTCTCTACGATTTGCCCAGAGCGGCGTAGTGCTCTGGTCTTTGGTTACATTATCGACGGGGGCTAGTTGGCCCCGCTTCACTTGCGCTTGCCGATCGGCACGAACTTCAGGTTCTCCGGACCGGTGTAGTTGGCGCTCGGGCGGATGATCTTGTTGTCGATGCGCTGCTCGATAATGTGCGCGGCCCAGCCCGAAGTACGCGCGATCACGAACAGCGGCGTGAACATCGCCGTCGGCACGCCCATCATGTGGTAGCTCACCGCGCTGAACCAGTCCAGGTTCGGGAACATCTTCTTGATGTCCCACATCACCGTTTCCAGGCGCTCGGCGATGTCAAACATCTTCATCGAGCCGGCATCCTTAGACAGCTTCTTCGCCACTTCCTTGATCACCTGGTTGCGCGGGTCGCCGGTGGTGTACACCGGGTGGCCGAAGCCGATCACGACTTCCTTGTTCTCGACGCGGCGCGTGATGTCGGCCTGGGCCTCGTCGGGGTTGTCGTAGCGCTTCTGGATCTCGAACGCGACTTCATTGGCGCCGCCGTGCTTGGGGCCGCGCAGTGCGCCGATGGCGCCGCTGATCGACGAATACATGTCCGAGCCCGTGCCGGCGATCACGCGGGCGGTGAAGGTCGAGGCGTTGAACTCGTGCTCGGCGTACAGGTTGAGCGAGGTGTTCATGGCGCGCTCCCACAGCGCCGACGGCTTCTCGCCGTGCAGCAGGTGCAGGAAGTGGCCGCCGATGGAGTCATCGT
>NZ_JBYTAG010000086.1:7244-27253 GCF_058787995.1 Cupriavidus sp. FW305-27 | reverse complement strand
CCAGGTCCTTGCCCGTATTGGGGTCGATGACGGTGCGCAGGGCTTCGGTGACCTGCTCAGTGCTGACGCTCAAGACAAACTCCGCTTCGATGATTTGGGGGGACTGGCGCATGATGGCCTGCGCCTAATGTATCAAAGTATGCAGCACCGGCCATGAACGCCGGAAATCCGCGCGCAATACCCTGCATAGGGTGTGGGATTACAGACATTTACAAATCTCACAAGCTTGCACTTGTGCGCGCGCCGCCATATCCATATTGTAGTGCGGTTGGACGGCCCGGTACGCCGGCACCGCAGGCGGTGCCCGGGCCGGCCGGGCCCGACGCGTACAAAGGGTTACCTGCCGCTAGCCTTGGCGTTACCATCGCGATGCGGTACCAAGAACATTTACGGGAACATCAGAAGGAGAAAGCATGAAGATCAAGCTCGTTACTGTCTCGCTCACCGCTGCCACGCTGCTGGCCGCAGGTTGCGCCACTGAACAGCAAACCCATACGGCAGTCGGCACCGGCGTGGGCGCCGCGGTCGGCGCCGGGCTTGGCAACCTGATCGGCGGCAATACCACCGGCACGCTGGTGGGCGCGGCAGTGGGCGGTGCCATCGGCGGCGCAACCGGCTACAACTGGAACGCCATCCGCGGCAAGCTGAACAAGGACACCGCGGGCACGGGCACCCAGATCACCGAGCAGCCGGATGGCACGCTCAAGGTCAACATCCCCAGCCAGGTTACCTTCGATACCGACAGCGCCACCATCAAGCCGTCGTTCCGCTCGGTGCTCGACCAGGTCGCGCAGACCCTGGGCCAGCACCAGGACGTGAGCGCCAACGTGGTGGGCCATACCGACAGCACCGGCAACCCCAACTACAACATGCAGCTGTCGCAGCGCCGCGCCCAGAGCGTGGCCGGCTACCTGGGTGATCGCGGCGTCGCACGCAACCGACTGACGGCCGAAGGGCGCGGGCAGTCCCAGCCGGTTGCGGACAACGGCACTGAGGCCGGACGGGCACAAAATCGCCGCGTCGAAATTTTTTTGAAACCAATTCAAGGATGACCTAGTCATAGAAACAGGTGCCGCTTGCCACCGTTGCTGGCTCGCGATGGGTGGCTGACCTCCCGGGCGGTACCTGATTTCTCCTCCTTTTCCGTTGTGGAAAGCTGCGCCGGTTCTGACCGGCGCTTTTTTTTGGCCGAACGGATCCGTGGGTTTCGCCATTCCGCCATGCGGAACCGGCGCGCAGGCGCTGGCCAGTTGCTAAAATAGCCCCTTCCCGGCACGCGCCCTCCCTTCCTGGCTGGCGCCGTCCCCCTGATATTTCCCCGCTCCTGACCGGCTCCTGTTTATGACCGCACGTCGCATCCTCGTCACATCCGCCCTGCCTTATGCCAACGGCCAGATCCATATCGGCCACCTGGTGGAATACATCCAGACCGATATCTGGGTGCGTTTCCAGCGCATGATGGGCAACGAGGTCTACTACGTCGGCGCCGACGACACCCACGGCACGCCGGTCATGCTGCGCGCCGAGAAGGAAGGCATCACACCCAAGGCACTGATAGACCGCGTCTGGACCGAGCACAAGCGCGACTTCGACAGCTTCCTGGTGTCGTTCGACAACTACTACAGCACCGACGCTGAAGAAAACCGCGAGCTGTGCGAAAAGATCTACCTGGCCCTGAAGGCCGAGGACCTGATCGCCGAGCGCGAGGTCGAACAGTTCTTCGACCCGGTCAAGAACATGTTCCTGCCGGACCGCTTCATCAAGGGCGAGTGCCCCAAGTGCGGCGCCAAGGACCAGTACGGCGACTCGTGCGAGGTCTGCGGCACCACCTATGTGCCGACCGACCTGAAGAACCCGTATTCGGTGGTGTCCGGCGCCACGCCGGTGCGCAAGTCGTCGGCCCATTACTTCTTCAAGCTGTCCGATCCGCGCTGCGAGACCTTCCTGCGCGAATGGGTGGCCGACCTGGCCCAGCCCGAGGCCGCCAACAAGATGCAGGAATGGCTGGGCGCCGAGGGCGAGGCCTCGACCCTGTCCGACTGGGACATCTCGCGCGATGCGCCCTACTTCGGCTTCGAGATCCCCGGCGCGCCCGGCAAGTACTTCTACGTGTGGCTGGACGCCCCGATCGGCTACTACGCCAGCTTCCAGAACCTGGCCGCGAAGAAGGGCATCGACTTCGACGCCTGGGTCGGCCCGCATTCGACCGCTGAGCAGTACCACTTCATCGGCAAGGACATCCTGTACTTCCACACGCTGTTCTGGCCGGCGATGCTGCGCTTCTCGGGCTACCGCACCCCGACCAATGTGTTCGCCCACGGCTTCCTGACCGTGGATGGCGCCAAGATGAGCAAGTCGCGCGGCACCTTCATCACCGCGCAGAGCTATGTCGACACCGGCATGAACCCGGAATGGCTGCGCTACTACTTCGCCGCCAAGCTCAACGCGAGCATGGAAGACCTCGACCTGAACCTCGATGACTTCATTGCGCGCGTGAACAGCGACCTGATCGGCAAGTACGTCAATATCGCCAGCCGCGCCGCGGGCTTCCTGGTCAAGCGTTTCGAAGGCAAGGTCGACGAGGCCGCGCTGGCCCACCCGCTGCTCGAACAGCTGCGCCAGGCCGCACCGCAGATCGCCCACCTCTATGAAGCCCGCGAGTACAGCAAGGCGTTGCGCCTGGTGATGGAGCTGACCGATGCGGTCAACGCCTTCGTCGACACCGAGAAGCCGTGGGAACTGGCCAAGGACGAAAACAAGCGCGCGGCGCTGCATGCGGCGTGCTCGGTCTCGCTGGAAGCCTTCCGCCTGCTGACGGTCTACCTGAAGCCGGTGGTGCCGAACGTGGCTGCCGGCGTTGAGCGCTTCCTGAACGTCGAGCCGTTGGACTGGCGTGCCATCGACAAGCAGCTGTTGGCCGCCAGCCCGGTGCAGGCCTACCAGCACCTGATGACGCGCGTCGATGCCAAGCAGGTCGACGCGCTGCTGGCTGCCAACCGCGAATCGCTGCAGGCAACCGCGGCGCCGGCCGCCGCGGGCGCGGCGATCGAGCCGATCGCCGACACCATCACCATCGACGACTTCGCCAAGGTGGACCTGCGCGTCGCGAAGATCGTCGAATGCCAGAAGGTGGAAGGTTCGAACAAGCTGCTGCAGCTGACGCTGGATCTGGGCGAAGGCCGCACCCGCAATGTGTTCTCCGGCATCCAGTCGGCCTACACGCCGGAGCAGCTGGTCGGCAAGCTGACCGTGGTGGTGGCCAACCTGGCCCCGCGCAAGATGAAGTTCGGCGTGTCCGAAGGCATGGTGCTGGCTGCGTCTGCGGCGGATGAGAAGGCCACGCCGGGCCTGTATATCCTGGAACCGCACGAGGGCGCGGTGCCGGGCATGCGCATCGGCTGAAGCAGGGCACTCATTGCCGTTCCCCTCTCCCGCTGGCGGGAGAGGGCGGCAAACCCGCGGTAACGCCATGTTCCGCGCGTCCCATCGGTAGCGATCCAAGGCCAGCCGGGCCTCTGGATCGACCCGCCACACCGCCCGAGATTCTGCAATGCAGAACAGAACGGGCAGCACCCCTCCTCCCCCTCGCTCGCGCGCTATGCACGCGCGGCATGTCATACATGGTTCTGGCGCATCGCGCTTGTGACCCCTGGACGAGCCGCGTAGATTCCACCTCGCAGAATCACAAACCAAAAAACAGAAGCCGGCCACGCAACGCTGCTTGCGCGACGCCGCTTCGCATGGAAGGGGACATTTGTGAAGAAGCTCCTGATCGCCAATCGTGGCGAGATCGCGTTGCGCGTGCAGCGCGCCGCACGAGACCTTGGCATCGCCACCGTGGCGGTCTATGCCACCGACGACGATGCCAGCCGGCACCGCCTGCTGGCCGACGAAGCTGTCGCGCTGCAGGGCCAGGGGGCCGCTGCCTATCTCGACATTCCCGCCATCATCAGCGCAGCGCGCGCCACCGGCTGCGACGCCATCCACCCTGGCTATGGCTTTCTCAGCGAGCGCGCCGACTTTGCCAGCGCTTGCGCAGCCGCGGAGATCATCTTTGTCGGCCCCGAGCCCGAGCAGCTGGCCCTGTTCGGCGACAAGGGCCGCGCGCTGGCGCTGGCCGCGCGCTGCGGCATACCGGTGATGCCCGCCACCGCGGGCGGCGCCACGCTCGATGCGGTGACCGCATTCTTCGACGAACAGGACGGCGCCGGCGTGGTGCTCAAGGCGGTGGGCGGCGGCGGCGGGCGCGGCATGCGCGTGGTGCGCGAGCGCGACGCGCTGCCCGAAGCCTATGCGCGCTGCCGCTCCGAAGCACGCTCGGCCTTCGGCATCGATGCCATCTACGCCGAACGGCTGGTGGCCCGCGCGCGCCATATCGAAGTGCAGATCGCCGGCGACGGCCACCATGTGATCGCACTGGGCGAGCGTGACTGCACGCTGCAACGCCGCTTCCAGAAAGTGGTCGAGATCGCGCCCAGCCCGGCGCTCGATCCCGCGCTGCGCCGGCGCATTGTCGATGCCGCCTGCACGCTGGCGCGCGAAGCGCGCTACCGCAGCCTGGGCACGTTTGAATTCCTGGTCGAAGAGCCCGAGGACGGTGCGCGCCGCGATGGCGCGGCCCTGCCCTTTGTCTTTATCGAAGCCAACCCGCGCCTGCAGGTCGAGCACACCGTCACCGAGCAGGTCACCGGCGTGGACCTGGTGGCCGTGCAGCTGGGGCTGGCCGAAGGCCGGCGCCTGGCGGAACTGGGGCTGGACCCGCAGCACCCGCCGCGCGTGCGCGGCTATGCCATCCAGGTGCGCGTGAATGCCGAGGCCACCGACGCGCAAGGGCTGGCACGTCCGGCACAGGGGCGGCTGGAGCGTTTCGATCCGCCCACCGGGCCGGACGTGCGCGTCGACACCCACGGCTATACCGGCTATGCACCGTCCGCGCATTACGACACGCTGCTGGCCAAGCTGATCGTCACCTCGGCCAGCGACAACTTCGCTGACGCAGTGCGGCGCCTGCAGCGCGCGCTCGGGGAATTCAATATCGGCGGCATCGTCACCAACCTCGACCTGCTGCGGGCGCTGGCCGAGCGCGACGACTTTGCCAGCCAGCACGTGCATACGCGCTATATGGAAGCCGCGCTGCCCGCCCTGCTGGAACGCGCCGCGCAGATTGCGGCGCAGGACGCGGCGCGGCAGGCCCTCGCAGGAGGCAGCGCCCCCAGGGTGGCGGCACCTTCCAGCACGGCAAGCTTCGAGGAGCGACTGGGCGAGGGCCTGTGCGCGGTGCGCGCGTCCATGAACGGACGCGTGATCGAACTGGCGCGCGAGAACGACCTGGTCAAGGCCGGCCAGACCGTGGCCGTGCTCGATGCGATGAAGATGGAACATGCCATCGTGGCCGAGCATGCGGGCCGCGTGATCGACCTGCGCACCGCTTCCGGCGAGCAAGTCGCCGAGGGCCAGGTCATGCTGGTGCTGGAGCCTGCCGACGCTGGCGCCCATGCCGATGGCGAGGCCGAGCACACCGACCCGTCGGCGATCCGCGCCGACCTGCAGCGCGTGCTCGACCGCCATGCCTTCCTGTACGACGCGGCCCGCCCCGAGGCCGTGGCACGCCGCCATGCGCGCGGCCAGCGCACCGCGCGCGAAAACGTCGACGACCTGTGCGATGCCGGCAGCTTCCGCGAATACGGCGGCCTGGCGCTGGCGGCACAGGCCAGCCGGCGCAGCGAGGCCGACCTGATCGCCAACACCCCTGCCGACGGGCTGATCACCGGCACCGGCGCCGTCAACGGCAGCCTGTTCGCACCGGAGCGCGCGCGCTGCGCGGTGCTGGCCTACGACGCCACCGTGCTGGCCGGCACCCAGGGCAAGCGCAACCATATCAAGACCGACCGCATCCTGGAGGTGGCGCTGCGGAACCGGCTGCCCACGGTGATCTTTGCCGAAGGCGGCGGCGGCCGCCCGGGCGACATCGACTTCCCCACCGTGGCCGGCCTGTACCAGCCTTCGTTCGCCGCCTTCGCCGAGCTCAGCGGCGAAGTGCCGGTGGTGGGCATCGCCTCCGGGCGCTGCTTTGCCGGCAATGCCGCGCTGCTGGGCTGTTGCGACCTGATCATCGCCACGCGCAACGCCAATATCGGCATGGCCGGCCCGGCCATGATCGAGGGCGGCGGCCTGGGCGTGTTCCGCCCCGAGGATATCGGCCCGGCCACGGTGCAGTACCACAACGGCGTGGTCGACCTGCTGGTCGACGATGAGGCCGACGCGGTGGCCGCGGCCAGGCATTACCTGTCGATGTTCCAGGGCCGTGTCGACGACTGGCAGGCGCCTGACACGCTGGCGCTGCGCCAGGTGGTGCCGGAAAACCGCCTGCGCGTCTACGACACGCGCGCCGCCATCGCCGGCCTGGCCGACGCGGGCAGCGTGCTGGAACTGCGCGCCGGCTTCGGCACCGGCATCCACACCGCGCTGGCGCGCATCGAAGGCCGGCCCGTCGGCATTCTCGCCAACAACCCGCGCCACCTCGGCGGCGCCATCGATGCCGACGCCGCCGACAAGGCCGCGCGCTTCATGCAGGTGTGCAATGCGCACGGGCTGCCGATCGTATCGTTGATCGACACGCCGGGCTTCATGGTGGGCCCGGAGGTCGAGGCCCGCGCCCAGGTGCGCCATGTGTCGCGCATGTTCGTCGCCGGCGCCAAGCTGCGCGTGCCGTTCCTGGCGGTGGTACTGCGCAAGGGCTACGGCCTGGGCGCGATGGCGATGGCCGCGGGCGGCTTCCGCGCGCCAACCTTCACGGTCTCGTGGCCAACCGGCGAATTCGGCGGCATGGGCCTGGAGGGCGCGGTGCGGCTGGGCTTCCGCAAGGAGCTGGAAGCGCTGCCGGCCGGCCCGCAGCGCGATGCGCTGTACCAACAGCTGGTGGCGCAGATGTACGAGCGCGGCCATGCCATCAACGCCGCTGCGGCATTGGAGCTGGACGCCGTGATCGACCCCGCCGCCACCCGCCAGTGGGTGGTCAGCGGGCTCGAGGCCGGTGCCGCCAATCCCCAGCGCCCGATGCGCACCTTCGTCGACGCCTGGTAGGCGCGGCGGCGGACAGAACCAGAGCGAAAGCAAGAGGAGACAGCAGATGAACGAACAGGCGTTCTTCGAGGACCTGGAAGCCCGGCATCGCAAGATCTGGCCCGCAGGCCTGCCCGACGCACCGGTCTACCCCCATGGCGAGGCCCCGCTGGGCGACTACCTGCGCGCGTGGGCGCGCAAGCGCCCGGACCACGCCGCGCTGGTCTGGTACGGCACCACCGTGACCTATGCCGAGCTCGACAACCTGTCCGAGCGCTGCGCCGCGCTGCTCAAGGGCCGCGGCGTGGGCGCGGGCGACCGGGTAGCGGTGATGATGGGCAACTGCCCGCAGTTCCACGTGGTCTTCTACGGCATCCTGAAGCTGGGCGCGGTCTATGTGCCGGTCAACCCGCTCTTCAAGGAACAGGAGCTGGTCTACGAACTGAACGATGCCGGCGCCACCACCGTCATCGTGCAGGACCAGCTTGCGCCGCTGCTGATGTCGGTGCGCGCGCAGACGCGGCTGCGCACCGTCTACACCACCAGTGCCGGCGCGATGTTGCCGGCACAGCCGGACCTGCCGCTGCCAGCGGGCCTCGATGCGCCCCCGCTGGCCGTGGAAGGCACCATCGACCTGCTGCAGGCACTGCGCGACACCGCGCCGGTCGCACTGCCCCCGGTCGACATGGACGCGCTGGCCGCACTGAACTACACCGGCGGCACCACCGGCCTGCCCAAGGGCTGCATGCACACGCAGCGCGACATGGTCTACACCGCGGCGGCTTCCTACGCGCTCACCGGCGGTGTCGATGCGGAACGGCTGGCAGAAGGCTCCGGCGACGTGATGCTGAACTTCCTGCCGATGTTCTGGATCGCGGGCGAGAACCTCGGGCTGATCTATCCGATCTTCAGCGGCGCGACCGTGGTGCTGCTGGCGCGCTGGGACCCGGTCGCGGTGATGGCCGCGATCGAGCGCTATCGCGTCAACCGCACCTTCGTGGTGGTGGACAACGCGGTCGAGCTGATGAACCACCCCGAATCCGGCCGCTACGACCTGCGTTCGCTGCAGCACACGCGCGCCGCCTCGTTCATCCGCAAGATCACCCCCGACATCCGCCAGCGCTGGCACGCGCTGACCGGCAGCATCATCGCCGAAGGCGCCTGGGGCATGACCGAGACCCATACCAGCGACACCTTCACCACCGGCATGCAGGACGACGACATGGACCTGCGCGGCCGCCCGGTCTTTGTCGGCCTGCCGGTGCCGGGCACGCGCATCAAGATCTGCGACTTCGACACCGGCGCGGTGCTGCCGGTCGGCGCGGAAGGCGAGATCGTGGTCAGCACGCCGTCGCTGTTCAAGGGCTACTGGGGCCGCCCCGACGTCGATGCCGAGGTATTCCGCGACGGCTGGTTCCGCACCGGCGATATCGGTGCCTATGACGAGGCGGGCTACCTGCATTTCCTGGGACGGCGCAAGGAGATGCTCAAGGTGCGCGGCATGAGCGTGTTCCCGTCCGAGCTGGAGGTGCTGCTGTCGCGTCATCCGGCGGTGCTGGGCTCGGCGGTGGTGGGCCGCCCCGACCCGGACAAGGGCCAGGTGCCGGTGGCCTTTATCCGCCTGCGCGCCGAGCACGCCGACGGCATCACTGCCGACACGCTGCATGCATGGTGCCGCGAGCAGATGGCGGTCTACAAGGTGCCCGAGATCCGCATCCTGCCCGAGTTCCCGCTGACCGCCACCGGCAAGGTGCGCAAGGTCGAGCTGCAGGCCTTGCTGGATACCGAGGCCGGCGGCTGAACGGGACCGCTGTCGGGTAGTACCGCCGCACCGGACCAGGACGCCGCGCGCACGTCCCGCACGCCTGCGCGTCGAGCAAGCGCGGCTGGCGTGCAACGGCACAACGAGGGAGCCAACGGTTATGCAGGACCGATCCACCGGCAATGCCTTCAAGGAAGACCGCCACTTCGTCACCGCGCTGGCGCGCGGGCTGGAAGTGCTGGCCTGCTTCCGCACCAGCGACCGCGTACTGGGCAACCAGGAAATCGCCCGGCGCTGCGGACTGCCCAAGTCGACCGTATCGCGCCTGACCTCCACCCTGACCCGGCTGGGCTATCTGGCGCAGGCCGAAGGCAGCCACAAGTACAGCCTGGGCACGGCCTGCCTGCGGCTGGGCAGCGCCATGCTGTCTCGGCTGGACATCCGCAAGGTGGCGCGACCGCTGATGCAGGAGCTGGCGGACTTTTCCGGCGGCACGGTGTCGCTGGGCACGCGCGACCGGTTCTCGATGATCTATGTCGAGCACTGCCGCAGCTGCGCCGCGATTGCGCTGACGCTCGATACCGGCTCGCGCATTCCGGTCGCCACCTCGGCCATCGGCCGCGCCTGGCTGGCGGTGGTGCCGGACGAAGAGCGGCAGGCCTTCATGGAACAGGTGCGCGACGTCGACGACATGGCGTGGCCGCGCCTGCGCCAGGGCATCGAACAGGGCCTGGCGGACCACCTCACCCTGGGCGTGACCTGCTCGATGGGCGAGTGGCAGCCAGACGTC
This sequence comes from Cupriavidus sp. FW305-27, assembly GCF_058787995.1. Classification (NCBI taxonomy): domain Bacteria; kingdom Pseudomonadati; phylum Pseudomonadota; class Betaproteobacteria; order Burkholderiales; family Burkholderiaceae; genus Cupriavidus; species Cupriavidus sp. FW305-27. Next base: position 17,639 of record NZ_JBYTAG010000086.1, on the reverse strand, counting down.
AACGGCATTGCGCGCGGCTTCGAGCCCGGCCATGGCATGCCGCCCATGGCGATCAACGTGGGCGGACCGTCGTTCCGGCTGTCCCCGTCATTCCTGCTCGACGAGGTGCGCCCGCGCCTGCTGGAGGTGGTACGCCAGCTGGAAGGCAGCTTCCCGCGCTGAGCGCATCCGTTGTTCACACCAACAGCGCCGCCACGAGACGGCGCAACAGGAGGAGCACCATGCAAGTAAAGTTGACCGACGCCGCCCGGCGCCGCCTGCTGGCCGGCATGCTGGCCGCCGCCACCATCCCCGCGGCCCAGGCCGCCCCGCCCTCGCCGGCCACCGGCAGCCTCACCGTCGCCTTCGGCGCGGAGTCGACCACGCTCGATCCGGTCAAGATCTCGGCCGGCGTCGACCACTACTTTGTCGGCCAGATCTTCGAGATGCTGGTGCGCCGCAATGCCGCGCTCAAGGACGAGAACTGGCTGGCGGAGAACTGGAAGCTGGAAACCGGCAAGGACGGCAAGCCCGTGCTCGACGTGCAGCTGCGCAAGGGCGTGCGCTTCCACAACGGCGACCCGCTGACCTCCGAGGACCTCGAGTTCTCCTGGCAACGCCAGCGCGACCCCAAGAGCAGCTTCTTCTCGCACTATGTCTCGTCGGTCGAGCGTTTCGAGATCGTGGATGCGCACCGCTTCAGGCTGCATTTCAAGGAGCCGGATGCGCAGTTCATCGTCGGCAACATGCAGCTGTGGGCCATGCCCAAGAAGTACATCCAGAAGGTCGGCGAAGAAGAGTTCGCCCGCAAGCCGGTCGGCACCGGGCCATGGAAGTTTGTCTCGCGCACGGTCAAGGACGAGCTGAAGCTGGAAGCCTTTGACGGCTACTGGAACAAGGAGAAACGGCCCGGCGTCAAGGAGCTGACCATCAAGGTGATTCCCGAGGACCTGACCCGGGTGGCGGCCTTCAAGACCGGCAAGGTCGATTTCATCGACAACGTGCCGCCTTCGATGATCGAGGAATTCAAGAAGATGCCCGGCGTGAAGACCGTCACGCTGGTGAGCGGCAACAACCTCTTCCTCAATTTCAATACGCAGATGCCGAAGTCGCCGTTCAACGATGTGCGCGTGCGGCAGGCGGCCGCGCACGCCATCGATGTCGACGCCATCATCAAGCGCGTGCTGTTCGGCCAGGGCGAGCGCTATGCGCAGGTGGGCAAGGAGTCGAATGGCTACGACCCCGAGCTCAAGCCCTACGCCTTCGACCAGAAGCGTGCGCGCGAGCTGCTCAGGCAGGCGGGCTACCCCAATGGCTTCGAGACCCCCTGCTACAACCTCACCACGCCGCGCGAACCTGGCGTGAAGGAAGTGGGCGAAGCCATGTATGCCTACCTGAGTTCCGTGGGCATCCGCTGCCAGGTGCGCAACCTGGAGTACGGGGCCTGGATCAGCCTGGGCAAGCGCGGCCGCTCGGGCCCGCCGGAGATGGACGGCGTGCTGAGCTGGATGTGGTCGCAGGGCCTGCCCGGCGACCCGGGCCTGGCCTGGTCCGGCCATTTGCACAGCTACCAGGGCGGCGGCGGCTGGGGCACTTATTCCTACACCAGCGACCCCGAGGTCGACGCGCTGCTGGAGAAGCAGCGCCAGACCATGGACCCCGCGGCGCGCACCGCGCTGCTGCGCCAGATCGCGCGGCTCAAGCAGGAGCGCGTGCTGGGTGGCCTGCCGACCTACCGGCCGCTGGTGACCTTTGCCTGGCGCGACAACAAGATCGACTACGTGCCCTGGCCCATCCGCGACTACTGGCGCTCGTTCCAGGAAGTCAGCTGGAAGCAGCGCTGATCCGCCGCCGCGCCCGGCGCCCGTGCCGGGCGCGGCATTCCCGCTGACGAATCTCCGACGGAGCCTGTCATGCCTATTGCAAAACGCGTGCTGCACGGCCTGATCAGCATCCTTGGCGCGAGCGTGATCATCTTCCTGATCTCGCGCCTGTCCGGCGACCCGCTTGCCTTGCTGCTGCCGGCCGACGCGCCGCCGCAGGTGATCGAGGCAACGCGCCGCCATCTCGGCCTGGACCAGCCCCTGGTGGCGCAGTACCTGGTCTTCCTCGGCCATGCCGTCACCGGCGACTTCGGCAACTCCTACCGCTGGCAGGAACCGGCACTGGGGCTGATCCTGGAGCGGCTGCCGGCCACGGTGGAGCTGGCGCTGGCCGCGCTGGGCTTCTCGATTGCGATGGCGGTGCCGTTCGGCGTGCTGTCGGCGGTCTACCGCGGCTCCTGGTTCGACCGCTTTGCCAAGGTCTTCGCCATGCTCGGCCAGGCCATGCCCAACTTCTGGGTCGGACTGCTGCTGATCCTGTTCTTCGCGGTGCAGCTGAACTGGCTGCCCGCGTTCGGGCGCGATTCGTGGAACAGCCTGGTGCTGCCCGCGATTGCGCTGGGCTGGTATCCGGTGGCGGCGCAGACCCGCGTGGTGCGCTCGGCCATGCTGGATGTGCTGGACAGCGACTACATCCGCATGGGCCGCGCCATGGGCCTGCCCGAGCGCGTGCTGATCTGGAAGTACGCGCTGCGCAACGCGGCGATTCCGCTGGTGACCATCCTCGGCGTGTACTTCGCGGCGATGCTGGGCGGCGCCTTCGTGGTCGAAGTCATCTTCGCCTGGCCAGGCGTTGGCCGCACCGTGGTCGAGGCCGTGTTCGCGCGCGATTTTCCCGTGGTGCAGGCGGGCGTGATGCTCACCTCCGTGCTGTTCGTGCTGTCCAACCTGCTGGTCGACCTGAGCTACGGCCTGATCGACCCGAGGATCCGCCATGCCTGAGATCGCCGTTCCTCCCGCCAGCGCCACGGCGGCGCCGGCCCGCAAGCGCCAGCGGCGTGACCTGGGTGGCCTGCCCTGGTTTGCGCTGGCAATCTTCCCGGTGCTGCTGGTCTGCGCCGTCGGCGGCGAGGCGCTGCTGCCGCACGACCCCAACGGCCTCGACCTCGGCCTGGCCTTCCAGCCGCCGGCCTGGCTGGAGGGCGGCAGCCGGGCCTATCCGCTGGGCACCGACAACATGGGGCGCGATCTGCTCTCGCGCATCATGGCCGGCACGCGCATCTCGCTGGTGGTCGCGCTGTACGCCATCCTGATCTCGGGCGGCATCGGCACCGCCGCCGGCATGCTGGCCGGCTACTTCGGCGGGCGCCTGGACGCGCTCATCATGCGGCTGGTCGATATCCAGATGTCGATCCCCGCGCTGGCGCTGGCGCTGGTGCTGGCCGCGGTGCTGGGCCCGGGCTTCAACACCGTGGTGCTGGTGATCGTGGTGACCTACTGGACCTGGTACGCGCGCATCGTGCGCGGCGAGGTGATGTCGCTCAAGCAGCGCGACTACGTGGCGCTGGCGCGCGTGGCCGGCTGCGGCACGCTCACCATCTTCCGCCGCCACCTGCTGCCCAACCTGCTCAACACCCTGCTGGTGCTGGCCACGCTGCAGGTGGGCCAGGTGATCATCTTCGAGGCCTCGCTCAGCTTTCTCGGCCTCGGCATCCAGCAACCCGATGTGTCGTGGGGGCTGATGCTGGCCGATGCGCGCAACTACATCACCAACGCGTGGTGGGCCATCACCATGCCCGGACTGGCCATCATGGCCACCTGCCTGGCGTCCAACCTGCTGGGCGACTGGCTGCGCGACCACTTCGACCCGAAAAGGAGGCAGCTATGACCGGCCCCGACCCGCACGTGACGCAACGCCCGTCGCCAACGCCCGCCGCCGGGGGCTCCCCCCGCGGCGCGCCCATGCTGTCGGTGCAGGGGCTGACCACGCACCTAGGACTGCGCCGCGGCACGGTGCGCGCCGTGGACGGCGTCGACCTGCATGTGCATGAAGGCGAGACCCTGGGCGTGGTGGGCGAATCCGGCTCTGGCAAGTCCATGACCATTCTGTCCATCCTGCGCCTGCTGCCGCGCCAGGGCGGCGTGCAACTGGGCGGCAAGGTGCTGCTCGATGGCGTGGACCTGCTGCAGCTGCCCGAGAAGACCATGAGCACGCAGTACCGCGGCCGCAAGATCGCGATGATCTCGCAGGACCCGCTGACCTCGCTGAACCCGGTCTTCACGGTGGGCGACCAGGTCGGCGCGCCGCTGCGCTACCATGGCCGCGCCGACAGCCGCGAGGCGCGCCGGCGCCAGGTGGTGCAGGTGCTGGACAGCGTGCGCATCCCCTCGCCCGAGACGCGGCTGGACGACTATCCGCACCAGTTCAGCGGCGGCATGCGCCAGCGCGTGGTGACCGGCATGGCCATTGCCAGCGCGCCGCGCCTGCTGGTGGCGGACGAACCCACCTCGGCACTGGACGTGACCATTCAGGTGCAGATCATGGCGCTGTTCCGCAAGATCCAGGCGCAGACCGGTGTCGGCATCATCCTGATCACGCACGACCTGGGCGTGGCGGCCAGCATCTGCCACCGGGTGGCGGTGATGTACGCCGGGCGCATTGTCGAGACCGGCGATGTGCGCACGCTGTACCAGCGCCCCGCCCATCCCTACACGCAGGCCCTGCTCCAGGCCATTCCCCACTTCGGCGAAAAACGCGAGCGGCTCTACGCCATCCAGGGCAGCCCGCCCAGCCTGATCGACCCGCCGCACGGCTGCCGCTTCGCGGCGCGCTGCCCGCACCGCAAGCCGCTGTGCGATGACGCCTATCCCCCCGAGATCGAACTTGAATCCGGCCACAAGGTCAGCTGCTGGCTGGCTTCGGCCGGCTAAGAACCCAGGAGGCGCCATGCTGCTCGAAGTCGAAAACCTGAAGAAGCATTTCCCCGCGCGCGGCGGCGGCACGGTGCGCGCCGTCGACGGCGTCAGCTTTGCCGTGGATGCCGGCCAGACCTATGCGCTGGTGGGCGAGTCCGGCTGCGGCAAGACCACCATCGCCAGGCAGCTGCTGCTGCTTGAGCGCCCCAGCGCCGGCACCATCCGCTTCGACGGCCAGGACGTACTGGCGCTGGACCGCAAGGGCGTGCTGGGCTACCGGCGCCAGGTGCAGGCGGTGTTCCAGGACCCGTCGTCCTCGCTCAATCCGCGCCTGAAAGTGGGCATGCTGCTGGCCGAGCCGCTGCTTGCGCACGGCCAGGGCGGCGACCGCGCCGCGCTGCGCCGGCGGCTGCTGGAGCTGCTGGAGATCGTCGGCCTGCCGCCCGGCGCGCTCGACCTGTACCCGCACGAGTTCAGCGGCGGCCAGCGCCAGCGCATTGCCGTGGCGCGCGCGCTGGCGCTGCAGCCGCGGCTGATCGTGCTGGACGAGCCCACCTCGGCGCTGGATGTCTCGATCCGGGCGCAGATCGTCAACCTGCTGTCCGATATCCAGCGCAGCTTCGGCCTGGCCTATGTGGTGATCGCCCATGACCTGGCGCTGGTGGAGCACTTCAGCTCGGCCGTGGGCGTGATGTACCTGGGCAATATGGCCGAAAGCGGGCCCAGCGCCGCGGTGTTCAGCGCCCCGCGCCACCCCTACACGCAGGCACTGCTGGGCTCGGCGCCGCGGCCCGACCCCGACCACCAGCCGGCCGAGGGGCTGATCCTGGGCGATATCGGCTCGGCGCTGAACCCGCCAGCGGGCTGCAAGTTCCATCCGCGCTGCCCGCGCGCGGTGTCGGCCTGCGCCACCGAGATCCCCCGCATGCTGCGGCTGGACCCGGCCGCCGGCTCAGCCGCGCCGGCGCACGTGGCCGCCTGCCACCTGCTCCATTGACCGCCGGGGCACGCGTCAGCCGCCCTGCATCTTCGACGGATCGTCGCTGCGCGAGGTCGTGGTGACGGTGCCGTCGCTGTTGAAATGCACATTGAAGAAGGCCTTGTCGGTGGCGGTCTCCATCCAGCGGTAGCCCCACACCTCTTCCTTCTTCAGCGCAAATGCCTCCACCTTGGTGGGCTTGCCCAGCAGGCGGCGGATATCGTCCTTGCTCATGCCGGCGCGCACGCGTGCGAAGTTCTCGGCTGACAGCACCTGCTCGATCTTCGCGACCTTGCCATCGGCGCTGATGGTGACCATCCAGGTAGTGGTGCCCTCGGGGCCGCGCGGGTATTCCAGCCGGCGCCCGCCGTCGGCCTCTTCCCAGACGATCTCCGGCTTGCCGGCCTGGCGCCGCAGGTCTTCCTCGGTGGACTGGCCGGGGACGATGCCCTTGAACAGCTCGCTGTCGGGCTTGATCGCGTTCCAGGTGTTGCGGGCGGTGTCGCCCGCCTTCTTCATGGCTTCATCGACCTTCTGCTGGTCGCAGCCGAACAGCGCAAGCAAAGAGGCAAAGAGTCCCATGGCGGCAAGGCGTCGCGGCGACGCGAAAGTGGAGGGGCGCACGTCAGCGGCGCACGGGTTCGGCGACGGCTGCCGAGGCTGCCTGTGCCGCGCTGTCGGGACTGGTTGGCTGGCTCTCATCCTGCTGGCTCCTTCTGGTGTCGCTGCGACCCGAGGTCCCGCTGAACAGGTTCGCCCAGCTGTCGAAGCGGCGGTTGAACAAGACCGACAAACCGTTGATGGACCCGCCCTTGGCAATCAGCGACCAGCGCCGTGAAAACTGCCAGGTCAGCTTCACCACGTTCGAGGCCGATGTCAGGCTTTGCTCATAGCCTACCGACATACGCTCGGTAATGGCCTTGCCCATGCTGACCACCTGCTGGTCATTGAGACCCGCGGTGCTGGGCCCGATCGAGAATTCGTCGATGCCGAAATGCTGCACGATGCCCTTGCCGGCCTTGCCGCCGATCATGCCCAGCGCCGCGCCGCCCAGCGCGGCGCCACCCAGCTGGCGCTGCTGGCCGGCACCGGCGCTTTCGGCGCCGTAGCCGAACATCAGCCACGAGAGCTTATCCTCATCCGGCACATTGGGTTCCGACACCAGCCGCACGCGCGGCAGCCGCACCGTTCCGGTCACCTCCACGCCCGCCTCCACTTCCTGGTTGCGGCGCATGGCGCGAATGTTCATGTTCGGGTTGTCGATCGGGCCGTTGAAGTTGATGATGCCGCGCTCGATGTCCAGCTTGCGCCCGAAGGCTTCATAGGTGCCGTCGGTCACGCGCACCGTGCCGGTGGCCTTCATCGGTACCAGGGGTTCGCTCTTGACACCCATCTGGCCGGCCAGCAACAGGTCCGCGCCCGCGCCCCGGAAGCGGAAGTTGTTGCCCAGGTCCACGGTCAGGTCGATCACCGGGCTGAACTTGCTTGCCGGCTTGGTCTCCGGCGCCTGCGTGGCGGCAGTCTTAACGGCGCGCTGGTCCTTGCGCCGGATCACCACCACATCGTCGCCCAGCACCGGCGCGCCGGCCTTGGGCAGGTCGAACAGGCCGCGGTCGACATGGATCTTGCCGCGGATCACGACCTGCTTGTTCTCGTTGGCGATGGTGGCGTCGCCCGAGACCACCAGCGTGCGCTCGGGGCTGGCGAACAGCTGCAGCTTGTCGGCGACGATCTTGCCGGTCAGGTTGGGATCGGCCTCGCCCAGCTTGACGTTGCCGGTGGCCGTGATCTTGCCGTCGCCGCCGTGGAATTCCACGTGCTTGAGCTCGACCGTGTTCTGGTCCAGCACCACGCGCACAGTGCCGTCGGTCAGGCGCAGGCCCAGGTCGTACAGCGTGACGGCGAGGTTGTCGCCGTCGACGGTGCCGGTCAGCAGCGGCGCGCCGATCGTGCCGGCCAGGCGCATCGCCGCGGCCAGTTTGCCGTCGAAAGCGTACTGCGGGCCGGTCAGCGCTTCCAGCGATTTCAGCCGCGGCACGTCGACGGTGACCGTGCCGCCCAGGGTCGAGGCCGGGCCCACGGTCTGCAGCCCCTGCTCCTGCACCAGTCCGGCGGAGGCGTCCACCACCACCTTGCCGATGCGGCCCGACACCATGCCGCCGCGCATTGCGATACGGTTGCCGCCGGCGTCGGCGCGCAGGCTGGTCTCGCCCAGGCCGAGCGTGGTGAAGCCCCGGCCGGCGTTGACCGAGAGGTCGCCGCTGCGCCGGCGCAGTTCGGCAAAGCCGGTCGCGGTCTCGGCCAGCGCCAGGTTCCAGCGGCCGTCGATGACCAGGTCGGAGCGCACCGGCGGCTTCTCGCCGGTGATGGTTTCCATCAGTTCCAGCACATGGCCCACCTGCAGGCCGTCCAGGCTGCCCGCGCTGCGGATGCGGCCGTGGTCCCAGTCCAGGCTGTCGATGGTCAGCGTGGCGCGGTCCAGCAGCAGGCGCGCCGCGCCCAGGCGCACCCGCTGGTCGGCCACCAGCAGTTGCGTCGGCGCGGCCAGGCGCAGGTTGACGGTGCCGCGCTCTTCCAGCGTGCGGATGGTGCCGTTCCAGCCGTCCTTGCCCTTCCACGCGCCCTGCCCCGCCAGCGCCAGCTGCAATGGCCGCTTGTTCAGGCTGCCGGCCGCCTTGACGTCGAAGGTATGGTTGGCCTGGGTGCCGTCGAGCGTGGCGTCGAGCGTGCTCAGGCTGGCCTGCGGGCCGCGGTAGTCGCGCGCGGCCAGCTGCACCGAGAGCGGGCCGTCCAGGCCGCCGCGCACCTCGGCGCGGCCGCTGGCGCTGGCCACCTTGTGCGGGCCCACTTCCAGCGCCTGCGCGTTGTAGTCGGCCACCACTTCGGGTTTCTTCAGCGTGCCGGTGATGGTGGCGTCGAGCTTGAGCTTGCCGGCCACGCCAAACTTGAGCCGCTCCAGCTGCGGCGCATCGACCGCCAGCTTGAGCGCATCGCCGCGCGCGCCGAAGCTGCCGCGCAGGTTGGCCTGGTTGCCGGCCATGCTGAGCGAAGCCTCGCTCGGCAAGAGCCGCTCGTCCGCCAGGCGCACCTTGCCGCCGCCGGTCATCGGCAGGCCCGCGTATTCGCTCTCATGCACGGCGAAATCCAGCGCCACACCGAGTTCGGGCGCGATCTCGCCGGTCGCGGTGAAGTCCGCATTGATGCGGCCGGCGGCAACCTTGGCCAGGCGCGAGGGATCGAACGAGGCCAGCTTGCCCTTGAAGCTGAACGGCTGCTTGTCCTTCAGGCCGAGCTTGCCTTCCGCGGTCAGCAAACCCGGCCCCACCGCGGCGCGCAGCGTGGCCAGCGTGAGCGCCTCGGCATCGATGCTGGCATCGGCGAAAAGCTTGAGCGGCCCGCCCGACAGGTCCAGCGCCACGCTTTGCCGGCCCGGCTCCATCCGCACCACCACCGGGCCGGACAGGCTGGCGCTGGTCAGCGAGCCATGCAGCGCGGCCGGGTCCAGCCTGCGCACGTCCAGGTCGAAACCGCCACGGCCGCCGCGCAGCGAACCGCCGCCGGAGATCTCGGCCTTGCCGGCCAGCGCCACGCGCAGGTCCGAGACGGCCTGTGCCATCTCGCTCAGCTCGACATGGGCGCGCACCGACTGCACCGGCAGCCGCTCCTTGTCCAGCGGACCGGCTTCCAGGTTGCTGATCTCGATGTCGCCGGCGACAGCCAGCGGTGCGGGCGCAGGCGCGGCCGCAGGGGCGGATGCGGAGACCCCCGATGCCGCCGGGGGGGCCGATGCCGACACGGCGCTGGCCGCCTGCGCGCCGGCAGCCGCCGCCACGCCGCCCACCGGCCGCAGTTCGGCATGCACGGTCAGGTTGGCCTGTGGCGCCGACGGGCTGAACAGGCGCGGGTTGATGCGATCGCCATCGACCAGCAGGTGCGTGAACGGCACCTTGCCGAACGGCGTCAGGTCGACGCCGGCGCGCAGGTGGATGCGGTCGCCGCTGGCCTGCAGCTCGGCTCGCAGCGCGTCCAGGTTGCCCTTGGCGGTGGCGTTGACGGCAAAGGACTCATCCTGCCAGCTGCTCTCCAGCAAGGCTTCGGCGCTGAGCGCAAACGGCGCGCGTGCGCCCAGCTGGGCGTTGGCCGCCAGCTTGCCGTATGGTGTTTCCAGCTTGTCCACGCTGACGCGGTGGCGCTGGCCGTCGCTGTGCAGCGCGCCGGCCAGGTTGCTGAACACCATCGGCTCGGCCGTGGGCGCCGTGCCCTGCAGCAGCGACAGCCGCTCAAGCGTCAGCGAATCGACATCGATGGCCAGCGGCAGTTCGAGCGAGGTGGGCTTCTGCATCGGCTCGGTGCTCGGCTCGGACGGGCCGAGCTTCACTTCGGCCTTGCCAATGCGCAGCCATTGCACGTGCAGGCGCCGCGCCTGCCAGCCGAGCACCCAGTTGCCATCCACGCGGTCCACCGCCACGCGCGTCTGGCCGCTGGCGAACACCACGTCGCGCAGGCGCAGGCCGTGCGCCACGGTGCCGCCTTCCAGCCGGCCGCTGAGCATGCCGGCCGACAGCCGCGTGGCCAGCGTCCACAGGTGGCGGGTGCCGGTCTCGGTGCGCAGCGCCGCCACGCCCGCCGCCGCCAGCGCCACCATCAGCAGCAGCAGGATGCCGACCAGCCAGGCCAGCACGCGCCACAGCCGCGGCC
>NZ_JBYTAG010000086.1:0-7234 GCF_058787995.1 Cupriavidus sp. FW305-27 | reverse complement strand
GGGGGGCGCGGGCGGGGTCGGGGTCCGGGCCGAATCGCCGCCGGGCACCGAAGGCAGATCGTGGGCGCTCATGCCGGCATCCGGGTCAGGCGTGAAATACAAGGGTGCCGCATCAGAACGCCACCCCCAGCGAGATATGCGGGCGGAACTGCTGCTCCTGGATGCCGTAGCCCACGTCCAGCTGCAGCGGGCCCACCGGCGTGCGCCAGCGCACGCCGACGCCCACGCCGTTGTAGATGGTCACGCCGCGCAGGTTGTCGGCGGCGGTGCCGAGATCCCAGAACACCGCCACGCCCCAGTCCGGCTTGAACCAGTACTGGTACTCCAGGCTGCCGGTGCCCAGGTACTTGGCCGGCAAGATGCTGGAGCCGCTGGGCGTGCCGATCGACTGGTAGGTGTAGCCCCGAATCGAATCGGTGCCGCCGGCGCGGAAGCGCAGCGTGGCCGGGATCTGGCTGGAGCTGTCGCCGGTCAGGTCGGCACCGAGTTCCAGCCGTGCCACCACCAGGTCGCGCTTGCCCACCGGTATGTACTGGCGGATACGGCCGTACAGCCGCAGGAATGTGGCATCGCTGAGGAATCCCCTGGCGGCCACGCCGATCTGGGTGCTGATCACGTTGCCGCGGCGCGGGAACACGGGATTGTCGACGTCGCGCCGCGTCCAGGCAAAGGCCGGCACCAGCGCCTTGCTGATCTGGGCGGCCTGGCCCTCCGGCAGCAGCTTGTCGTAGTAGAAATCCAGCGACGTCGTCACGTCGTACTTCTCGCGCGAGCGCGAGCGCTTCAGGCCCGCGCGCAGGCTGGTGGTGTCGGTGTTCTCGATGTCGATGGTGCGCTCGTAGCTGCTGTACACGCTGTTGCGGTAGTTGCCCCTGTCCGGGGGCATCGCGGCCTCGGCGAACAGATAGGAGCGCTTCTGCTCCAGCCGCGCCTGCGAGTCGAAGGTCCAGGCGCGGTTGAACAGGTTGTAGTACGAATAGCGGCCTTCGATCTGCGCGCCGGTGTCGGTGGTAAAGCCCACGCCGCTGTTGAGCCGGTGCGCCGGATATTCGCGCACGCGCACCGAGACCGGCGCGGTCACCACGCCGTCTGCCGCCTTGTCGGCGTCCGGGGGCGGTTCCAGGTCGACCTGCACGTTGGAGAAGTACGGCTGGTTCTGGATCGCGCGCTGCAACTCGAGCAGCCGCTCCACGCGGTACGGCTCGCCCTCGTTCAGCGGGTTGACGTTGTAGATGATCTGTTGCGGATAGCGGCGCGTGCCGGTCACCTTCAGCGGCCCCAGCAGGTAGGCCGGGCCGCTGGCGTAATGCGCGGACAGGTCCGCGCGCTGGTCGTCCGGCTCCACGCGCGCCTGCGACGCGGCCAGGCGCGCGCCGTAGTAATTGTGGCTCTGCAGCGTGACCAGCGCGTCCTCCTTGGCCTTGTCCCAGTCGCCCTGCCGGAACGGCTCGCCCACCGGCAGTCCCCACTTGGCCTGCAGCTCGGCCACCTGTTCGGGCGAACGCGTGGCCGCCGGGCCCGTCACCTGGACGTCGACATTGCGGATCAGCGTGCGCGCGCCGGGGTCGACCATCACGTGGACCACGCGCTTGTCGCCCTCGCCTTCCACGCGGGTGGTGGTGGTCGGGTCGAAGTAGCCCTCGGTTGAGGTGAACGCCCGCACCTGCTCGCCGACGGTCTCGATCATATAGTCGAGCTGGTCCGGCGAAAGGTCGGCGCGGTCCTGGTAGCGTGCCAGGTCCAGATGCTCTTCCAGCATCTCGCGGATCGGCTTGGGCGCCTCGACTTCGACCTTGTAGGCGGCGCGCGCCGGGGCTGCCGCCAGCGCCAGCACCGCGCCCAGCGCGGCCAGTACGCGAACGGCCACGCGCGCGCGGCCAGCGGAGTCAGCGGTAATAGCGGTGTCTTGCGGCATCGCCGATTGTCCACACATACAAAGTCGGTATTTGACCACACCCGGCCTTATGCCCGGAACTTTCCGGCGCCTTGTACCCGGCCCGGATGCATTCCGGGGGGCCGATACTGTAAAATCGTGGCCCACTGTACCTATCTGGCGCCCGCGCGGGCGCATCACGGTTGAACATGGCCATCTACGAATCCGATATCACCCAGTTCCTGAAGCAGCTCAAGCAAGAGCGCCCGACGCTGGAGGCCGAACAGCGCGACGGCCGTGCCCTGCTGTGGGACAAGTCGCCGATCGACCTGGAAGAGCGCGCCCGCGCCGAAGCTTCGCGCGTGGCGCAGAAGCCATACGTCTACGCGCAGGACAACTGATTCCCGCCGCCCCCGCGAGCGCACGCCGCCCATGAGCGCAGGCGACCAGGACAAGCTGCCGCTGCCCGTCGAGCTGCCTGCCGTGGCCCCGGCCGTTGCAGCCGGCCCTGCCGGCCCCGCCGACATGGTCGACGGGATGGCCTTCGCGCGCCTGTACGGCGAGCCGCTGTTCAAGCTGCCGCAGGACCTGTACATCCCGCCGGACGCGCTCGAGATCTTCCTGGAAGCCTTCGAGGGCCCGCTGGACCTGCTGCTGTACCTGATCCGCAAGCAGAACTTCAATGTCCTCGACATCCCGATGTCGCAGGTCACGCGGCAGTACCTGTCCTACATCGAGCAGATCCGCAAGACCAACCTCGAGCTGGCCGCCGAATACCTGCTGATGGCGGCCATGCTGATCGAGATCAAGTCGCGCATGCTGCTGCCGGTCAAGAAGGCCGACAGCGACGATGAGGCCGAGGACCCGCGCGCCGAGCTGGTGCGCCGCCTGCTGGAGTACGAGCAGATGAAGCTGGCCGCGCAGCGCCTGGACACGGTGCCGCAGCTGGGCCGCGACTTCCTGCGCTCGCAGGTCTATATCGAGCAGAGCCTGGCGCCGCGCTTCCCGGAAGTGGAGACGATCGACCTGCAGGCCGCCTGGGCCGATGTGCTCAAGCGCGCCAAGCTCAACCAGCACCACAAGATCTCGCGCGAGGAACTGTCGGTGCGCGAGCACATGAGCCAGATCCTGCGCCGCTTGCAACACGCGCGCTTCATGGAATTCTCCGAGCTGTTCGAGGACGCGGTGCGCTCCGGCAAGGGCGTGCCGGTGGTGGTGGTGAACTTTATCGCCATGCTGGAGCTGTCGCGCGAAGCGCTGGTGGAGATCACCCAGGCCGAACCGTTCGCCCCAATTTATGTGCGATTGGCGTACAGCCCGACCTGACCCACCCGCGCTGCGGGGTCCGGCCCCGTCCCAACATGTTCTACAATCCGCCGACAGCCGGCCCAATGGCCCACGGTGCAGGCCCCGAAGGCAAGTGCCCGAAGGCCCCGCGCCCGACAGAAGGCCGAGACCGGTAGTCCATGTGCCGCCCCTCGACGGACCGGCGCCCGGGTCACACCTACCACGACCAGCACACCAAGGCAGATGAAAGTCATTTCCTCCATCCAAGAGCTGCGCGACCAACTGCGCGGCCAGAACCGCGCTGCCTTCGTGCCCACCATGGGCAACCTGCACGAAGGCCACCTGTCGCTGATGCGCCTGGCGCGCCAGCACGGCGACCCGGTGGTGGCATCGATCTTCGTGAACCGCCTGCAGTTCGGCCCGAACGAGGATTTCGACAAGTACCCGCGCACGCTGCAGGACGATATCGAGAAACTGCAGAAGGAAGGCGTCTACGTGCTGTTCGCGCCGTCCGAGCGCGATATGTACCCCGAACCGCAGGAATACCGCGTCGAGCCGCCGCATGACCTGGGCGACATCCTGGAAGGCGAGTTCCGCCCCGGCTTCTTCAAGGGCGTGTGCACGGTGGTGATGAAGCTGTTCTCGTGCGCGCAGCCGCGCGTGGCGGTGTTCGGCAAGAAGGACTACCAGCAGCTGATGATCGTGCGCCGCATGGTGCAGCAGTTTGCCCTGCCGATCGACATCATCCCCGCCGAGACCATCCGTGCCGAAGACGGCCTGGCGCTGTCGTCGCGCAACCGCTACCTGAGCCCCGACGAGCGCGCCGAGGCGCCGGTGCTGTACCGCACGCTGCATGACGTGCGCGACACCGTGTTGGGCAGCGACCGCGCTTCGGCCGACCTGCTTGCGGTCGAGGCGAATGCGAAGGAATCGCTGGCCAGGCGCGGCTGGAAGCCGGACTACGTGTCGATCCGCAAGCGCGTCGACCTGCAGGCGCCGACGCGCGAGGAATTCCTCGCCGGCGAGCCGCTGGTAATCCTGACTGCCGCCAAGCTGGGCGCGACCCGGCTGATCGATAACCTGGAAATCTGAGCGGCAGCGCCGCACCAGGCAAAAAAGCAGGCCGGCGGCCTGCTTTTTTCATGCCCGGCGCATGCCGGATCGCTGTGCGGCCTTCATCACATGCCGCTGATGACCCCGCCGCCGCTTCCACCAGATCAGCACGCCGGTCACGGCAAACGCCAGCGGCGCCAGCCCGAACAGCGTGATAAACACCCGCCCCGGCAGCCCGAAGGCCTCGCCGGTATGGAGCGGAAACAGCCAGTTCAGCAGCGTGTCGCCCGCCGGCGCCTGCTGCGGATCACGCATGCCCAGCGGCTTGCCGCTCCAGGCATCGAGCCACAGCCGCGTGGCACCGGTATCCTTGCGCACCTCGCCGGGCTGGCGCAGCCGAATCTCGAACGCGTCGCCCGGCTTGCGCGGGAAGCTGATGCGGGTCACCTGCGCTTGCGGGTACCCGGCCTGCGCCGCCGCCATGATCTCGCCCGCGCCCAGCGGCCGGGCCCCGGCCGGCGCCGGTGCCGAGACGTGCTTCACCGGCGGCGTCACGGTCATCACGCCCGCCACCATCGGTGTCACCCACTTCGGCAGGTTCAGGTACCAGCCCGAAAAGGCGATGATGGCCAGCACCGGCGCGGCCAGGATGCCGCCGGCGCGATGCAGCGAATAGTTGAAGCGCGACCATGAGCCGCCGTGCGTGATGCGGAACGCCTGCACCACCGAGCGCAGCTTCATCCTGGGCCACCACACCGCCACGCCCACCAGCGTGGTCAGCAACAGCAGCATGCCGGCCACGCCGGTGATGGTCTTGCCGGTGTCGCCTGACAGCAGGTAGCGATGCAGGTGAAACAGCGTGGGCAGCAACAGGCGGCGCGACAGGCCCGCCTCGCCCCAGACCCGCTCGCCCTTCACCGCAAGCGTGACCGGATCGACCATCACCTGGCGCGAGCGGCCCGGCACCACGCCGTCGGGCCCCTTGACCGGGTACCAGGCGGTAAAGACGCCGTCGGCATGGACGGGCAGCATCAGCAGGTTGGGCTTGCCATAGGGGGGCGCAGCCAGCCGCTCGGTCACTGCCTGGACCGTGGCCGGCGACACCGGCTCCGTCATCGGCGCGGACGCCACCAGCAGGTCAGGGTTGAGCCAGGCATCCAGTTCCTCCCGCCAGGCAATGGTCATGCCGGTCAGCCCGAACAGGACGAACAGCAGGCCAAGGCTCAGGCCGATATACAGGTGCAGTTTGACGAGGGCGACGCGCAGGCGGCCGGTGACCATGTGGGGGCTGAAGTACGTTGAGCGGATGCTGCCATGCGTGGAATATGGCGCACAGGCCACCTCCACGCAGAATGCAAATGCGAAAGATTCGCGATTCTAGCAGGGGCCCCGCCAGGCGGCCGTGCCGAATGCGTCAGCGCCGCAGCGGCGCCAGCATCGCATCGAGGTCCAGGTGCGCGGTCATGGTGTCGGCAAGCCGCTCGATCGATGCTTCGCGCAATGCGTCGAGGTCCACCTCCTGGGCGCCGTCCAGCCCCGCCCAGCGCAGCAGCGCCTGGCAGCCGGCGGGCTCGTCGAACAGGCCGTGGACATAGGTGGCCAGCACCTGGCCGTCGGCCGAGCGCGCGCCGTCGGGCCGCACCGTGCCGTCGCCGCGCTCGAGCCACAGGGCCGGCTGCTCCAGCCCCGCGCCCGTGGTGACGCCAAGGTGGATCTCATAGCCGCGCACCGGCGCATCGGCCTGATCCAGCGCCAGCCGGCCGCCGACCTGGCGCAGCTGCTTCTCTGCCGCCAGCGTGGTCTCGAAATCCAGCCAGCCCAGCCCCGCGCTGCTGCCGGCCGGGCCTTCGCGGCCATCGGGATCGTGCACCTGCCGCCCCAGCATCTGCATGCCGCCGCAGATCCCGATCAGCTTGCCGCCGTAGCGCAGGTGCCGGGCCAGCGCCGCGTCCCAGCCATTGGCCCGGATGAAGTCCAGGTCGCCGCGCACGTTCTTGCTGCCGGGCAGCACCACCAGGTCCGCGGGCGGGATCGGCATGCCGGGCCCGACAAACTGCAGGTCCACCTGCGGGTGCGCGCGGAGCGCGTCGAAGTCGGTATGGTTGGCGATGCGCGGCAGCACCGGCACGATCACGCGCAGGCGCTGCGCCGGCGTGCCGGCCTTGTCCGCTTGCGCGCCGATGATGGCGTCCTCGGCATCGAGATGCAGGCCGTGCAGGAAGGGCAGCACGCCGAATACCGGTTTGCCGGTGCGCGCCACCAGCCAGTCCAGTCCCGGCTCCAGCAGGCCGACATCGCCGCGGAAGCGGTTGATGATGAAGCCGGTCACGCGCGCGCGTTCGCTCTCGGACAGGCAGTCGAGCGTGCCGACCAGGTGCGCAAACACGCCACCGCGGTCGATGTCCGCCACCAGCACCACCGGGCAGTCGACGCGCTCGGCAAAGCCCATGTTGGCGATGTCGCGCTCGCGCAGGTTGACCTCGGCCGGGCTGCCGGCGCCCTCCACCAGCACCACCTCATAGGCCTGCGCCAGGCGCGTGTGCGAAGCCAGCACGGCCTTCATCGCCTCGGGCTTGTAGGCATGGTAGGCGCGCGCATCCAGGTCCAGCCGCGCGCGGCCGTGGATGATCACCTGCGCGCCGGTGTCGCTGCTGGGCTTGAGCAGCACCGGGTTCATGTCGGTATGCGGTGCCAGCCGCGCGGCCTGTGCCTGCAGCGCCTGCGCGCGGCCGATCTCGCCGCCGTCGGCGGTGACCGCGCTGTTCAGCGCCATGTTTTGCGGCTTGAATGGCACCACGTGCGTGCCGGCACGCGCCAGCACCCGGCACAGGCCGGCCACGATGGTGCTCTTGCCGGCATCGGAAGTCGTGCCCTGGACCATCAGCGTGCCGCGCAGGGCACCCGGCGGCAGGGATTGCGAGGAGTCGGTCTGCATTGGCGGATTATCGCACCGGTGCCTGCAACACCCCCCGTGCGATGCCCGGATGCGGCGGCTACAATACGCGGATGGAAACCCCGGCC
>NZ_JBYTAG010000085.1:0-27586 GCF_058787995.1 Cupriavidus sp. FW305-27 | reverse complement strand
CGCCTGAACATGGCCGACCTGATCGGTGCAGTGCACATCTTCTTTATCGTTGTACTGGCCACGTTTCCGGTCGCACTGCCGTTCGTACTGCTGGACGATGTCAAACTGGCGCTACTGATCTCGCGCGGGCTGACCCTGGCCATGCTGTTCGCCGCCGGGTGGGCGCTGGGCCACTATGCCGGCTTTGGCGGCTGGGTCACTGGCGCAGCCATGACTGCGCTGGGCGTGGTCATGACCATCGCCATTATCGCGCTGGGCGGCTGAGATGCGAGGCGCGATCCTGCTGCTTGCCGCCGCCCTTGGCGCGGGCACGGTCCAGGCACAGGAGCCGCCCCAGCCCGCGCCGGATGCCGCCGGGCAGGCGGCCGGCTCGCCCTGGACCTTCTCGGCAACAGGCTACTGGAACATGCCGCGCCAGAGCGGCGACTACCTCTCCGGCATCTTCATCGCCGAAAGGAAGCAGCTTCACCTCGAGGCAAGAAGCAACTACGAGGCAGTCCACTCGCAGTCAGCCTTCATCGGCTGGACCTTCTCGGGCGGCGAAACCATCCAGTTCAAGGCGACCCCCATCGTTGGCTTCGTGGGAGGCTCCACCCACGGCCTGATCGGCGGAATCGAGGCCAGCGTCGCAGTGAGCAAGTTCGACTACTACATCGAAGCCGAATACCTGGATGCGCGCGGCGAAGAGCCGGGCTATCTCTACGCCTGGAGCGAACTTGGCTTCCGCCCGGTCGAATGGCTGAGGCTGGGCCTGGTCGCGCAACGTACCCGGATCTACGGGGGAGGCCGCGAACTCCAGCGAGGCGGCTTTTTCCAGGTCACGGTGCGCAGGTTCACGGCGGGCTTCTACTGGTTCAACCCGGGCTCGACGGACCAGGTCGCGATCCTTTCGCTGGGCGTGAGCTTCTAGGCCCCAGCCACGTCGCGACGCAACCTTTCCGTTGCCGGCGACAAGGCTTATCTCATATCCGCCCACTCACTCGCCGGCTACCTTGACTGCTCCGACCTGCACCGGAGCACGACTTGCCGTCCCCCTGCCTCCCCACCGCGACCGAAACAGAACTCGCCCTGCCCTGGACCGGCCGCAACCCGGTCAGTGCCGGCTGGTTCGAGATGCGCCCGGCGCGCGTGCCGCGTGATGCGCTGCCAGTCTATGACGAAGACATGGATTGCATCATCGGCTACCACCGCAGCTTTGCCTCGGTGGCTTCCACCTATGACCTGACGGGCCATGTCGTGGCGCTGGATGCATGCGTGGATGAAGCTGGCGCGGGGCGCGCACCGCTGCTGGTTGCCGGCACGCTGTGGCAGCCGCGTGTGCGCGGCATGACGCGCAGCGGCGCCGAGGGCGAAGGACTGGCGGCGCCCGCGGCGACGCTGGCGCGGCTGCGCGGGCACTTCATCGCACTGGCTCGGCAACCACTGCATTTCACGCTGGCCGCGCTGGCGGACATGCAGGAGCCGGAGCGGTTCGTGCCGCTGCATATCCTGCGGCTGGCGATGCGCTGCGGCACGCGCCTCGCTGCAGCAGCGGAAATGGCACGCTTTGTCGCGCCGATCACGAGGCGGGGCGTGCCGACCGCACTGGAATTGACGCTGCGCCCGCGCGACCATACCGTGCTGCGCGTGCGCACCTGGCCTGTCGCTGGTTAGCCGTGCCAGGCCCCTGCGTCCGCGACGACCGTGGCGAAGCGGTCGTTCAACGCGGCCAGCGTGCTGCGGTGGAGATCGGCCGCAGGTACGGCGGGGCCGCCCAGCGGGTCAGGCAGGTCGCGCGTGGCGCAGGCCGCGGCCACGACGGTGCTGCGATAGCCGTGGTCGAGCGCCGAGCGCACCGTGGCGCTTACGCACATATGCGTCTGGAAGCCGGCCACGATCAGCTCCTTGCGGCCGAGCCTGGCCAGTTCGTCGGCCAGGGTGGTGCCGGCGAAGCTGTTGGGCAAGCCCTTGGTGACGGTAATCTCACCGGCCTGCGGCCCCACCCCTTCAATGAAGGCGGCATACGGCCCGGTCGGATCGAACGCCATGCTGCCCGGCCGGCCGTGGTGCGCGACATGGATTACCGGCGTGCCGTGGCGGCGCGCCAGCGCCAGCAATTGCGCGCAGGCAGCCACGGCCGCGGGCATGCCGGCCAGCGGCAGGCGGCCGTCGACGTATTCGCGTTGATGGTCGATCAGGATCAGGACGGCGGCTTCCCAGGCGGAAGGGGTGCGGCTGGCGCCGGCCAGGTCGAGCAGCGTAGTCGGTGTAGTCATTGGCGTTTGGGCTGGAAAGGAATCAGGAACGGGCAATCAGGAACCGCGAGACGGGCCCGCCACATCGCGGGCCATCCCGCATGCTACTGCCAAGACGGAATCGGTGCATGAGTGCGCGTGGCGATCTCGCCACCGGCCAGGCCCTTCCCTGTAGCGCGGCCGGCACGTTGCGCTGGCACCCTGGCGCGCTGTTGCAAACAGTTGCGAATTTCATCTTGACATCTGCTAATCTTGATTTCACGTCCCGGACGGGATCTCGGGTCGGCAACACAATGCGCCGGGACGAGGATACGGGTCAGTGCGCACAAGAAATAAGTCAATCATGCAGCACTCTTTGAAGTACCGGATGGCGTTCGCCACGGCGGGTGTGGTGACGCTGATCATCGTGCTGCGCGCGCTCTACGCGCAGTACTACGCCTACGACGGCCTGAAGAACTTGCAGCAGACGCAGCAGGACACGCTGGTCAAGATGGTGGTCGAGCAGCTCGATGAAAAGCTGCAGGGCCGCGCCACCGTCCTGCGGCGCGTGGCAAGCCAGCTCTCCCCCATGCTTTCGGCAAAGCCGGCCGAACTGCGCCGGGCCGTGGAGGGCATGGTGGAAATGCCCGAGACTTTCAACGCCGTCTTCCTGGCCGCGCCCGACGGGCACCTGGTGTTCAGCACCGCCGTGCCGGATGGCGTGCGCCTGCGCGTGGACGACCGCGACTATTTCCGCGATATCCAGCAGGGCCAGGCGTTCGCGGTGTCGGACCTGATCCAGGGCAAGCAGACCAATGCCCCCGGCGTAGTGCTGGCAGTGCCGCTGCACGGGCCGGGTGGCGAGCTGCGCGGCGTGGTCGGGGGCGTCCTGAACCTCTCGGACAGCAACTTCCTGCGCGAGCTTGCGCACAGCCGCGTGGGCACTACCGGCAGCTTCTGCCTGGTTTCCGCCGGCACCAATCCCCGCTATGCAATGCACCCGGACGCTGCCCGCGTGCTGAGCCCCGCACGCGCGATCGGCGAAGCCTGCGGCGCCGATCACGCCCCCGCCTTCCTGGAAGTCCTGACGCCGACGCAGCCGATCGTGGCGCGCCATCTGCTGGCATCCAACGGCTGGGAGTTGGTGGCGGTCCTGCCGGCAGCCGAAGCCTACGCGCCGCTGCTCGCGGTGCGCCAACGGACCCTGGTCATCGGCGCCATCACCATGCTGCTTGCCGCCGCGATGATGTGGCTGGTCATGCGCCGCCTGCTTGAACCGCTGCAGCGGCTGCACCGCGCCGTGCGCCAGATCGGCACCAACCCGGCCGCGGTGGCGGACCTGCCCGTCGGCCGCGCCGACGAGATCGGCGAACTGGCCGCGACCTTCGCCGAGGTGGTGGCACAGCTGTCGGAGCGCGAAGCCGCGCTGAAAGCGGCCAAGGACCGCGCCGCCGAAAGCGAGAAGCGCATCGAGGCGATCGCCAACCATGTGCCGGACTTTGTCTCGTTCATCGACATGCAGCAGCGCTACGTCTTCGTCAACCAGGCCTATGCGCAGCGCTATGGCGTGCCGGCGCAGCAGATCGTGGGGCTGTCGCTGCGCGAACTGTGGGGCACGCAGGAATACCTGGCCTGCCAGCCGTACCTGGAGCAGGCCTGCGCCGGGCGCGCGGTGACGTTCACCCGTGAAAGCGCTGATGGCACCGAATGCATGGAGATCACCTGCCAGCCGGCCTGGAACGATGTGCAGGATACCGTCATCGGCCTGCACATGTTCGGGCGCAATGTCACCCATGAGCGCGAAAAACTGCGCAGCCTGGAAGCACAGACCATCTCCGACTACCTCACCGGCCTGCTCAACCGCAAGGGTTTCGACCGGCGCCTGGCCGAATGCATGGCCCGCGCCAGCGCCGACGGGCGCTCGCTGGCGCTGCTGCTGGTGGACCTGGACGACTTCAAGGGCGTCAACGACAGCTTTGGCCATCCGGTGGGCGACCAGTTGCTGGTCGCCTTTGCGCAGCGGCTGCGCGCCTGCGTGCGCAAGGGCGACGCGGTCGCGCGCATCGGCGGCGATGAGTTTGCGGTGATCCTGGACGGCGTTGCCGACCGCCAGGCCATGGCATCCATCGCCAACACCATCGTGCAGGCCGCGCGCATGCCCTTCGTGATCGATGGCCACACGCTGGCGGCCTCGGCCAGCGTCGGCTCGGCCATCCATGACGCGCGCCACACCATGACCGCGAGCGAGTTGTTCATGCACGCCGACATGGCGCTGTACGAGGCCAAGCGGCACGGCAAGGCGCGTTATGCGGTGCAGGCGGCGGCAGAGGCCCAATCGGAAACATCGGACTTGACCACGTAAGGCATTCAACCGTCGCCGGCAGCATCAACGCCTCGGCGCCTCAGCGCACCTTCCCCTCCTTCCACGCCTGCAGCAGCTTGTCGTAAGGAATGGTCTCGCCCTTCGGCTTTTCGTTGGCCAGCTTCTGCCACGGCGCATGGTCGTTCGACAGCCACTTGCCCGGGTCTCCCTTCGGGTTGAGCCTGGGCGCGCAGTTGCTCATGCCGGCGCGTTGCAGCCGCGCCATGACCTGGTCCATCTCTTCGGCCAGCGTGTCCATGGCGGCTTGCGGCGTCTTCTCGCCGGTCACCGCGGTGGCCACGTTCTTCCACCACAGCTGGGCCAGCTTCGGATAGTCGGGGACGTTGGTGCCGGTCGGCGTCCACGCCACGCGCGCGGGGCTGCGGTAGAACTCGATCAGCCCACCGTACTTGGCCGCGTTCCTGGTCAGGTAGTCGTGGTGGATGTCGCTGTCGCGGATAAAGGTCAGCCCGGTCAGCGACTTCTTCAGCGAGACCGTCTTGGATGTCACGAACTGCGCATACAGCCAGGCGCCCGCCAGCTTGTTGGGATCGGTGTTCTTGAAGAAGGTCCAGGAGCCCACGTCCTGGTAGCCGTTCTGCATGCCCTGCTTCCAGTACGGGCCGTACGGCGACGGCGCCATGCGCCACTTGGGCGAGCCGTCGGCGTTGACCACCGGCAGGCCCTTCCTGGTCATGTCCGCGGTGAAGGCGGTGTACCAGAAGATCTGCTGCGCCACCTGGCCTTGCGCGGGGACCGGGCCGGCCTCGGAGAAGGTCATGCCCATCGCCTGCGGCGGCGCGTACTTCTTCATCCAGTCGATGTACTTGGTCAGCGCATAGACCGCCGCCGGGCTGTTGGTGGCACCGCCGCGCGACACCGAGGCGCCGACCGGCGTGCACTTGTCCTCGGCCACGCGGATGCCCCACTCGTCCACCGGCATGCCGTTGGGAAGGCCCTTGTCGGCGGTGCCGGCCATCGACAGCCAGGCGTCGGTGAAGCGCCAGCCCAGCGACGGATCCTTCTTGCCGTAGTCCATGTGCCCGTAGACCTTCTTGCCGTCGAGCTCCTTCACGTCGTTGGTGAAGAAGTTGGCGATGTCCTCATAGGCTGACCAGTTGGTCGGCACACCCAGGTCGTAGCCGTACTTGGCCTTGAACTTGTCCTGCAGGTCCTTGCGCGCGAACCAGTCGGCGCGGAACCAGTACAGGTTGGCAAACTGCTGGTCGGGCAGCTGGTACAGCTTGCCGTCCGGCGCGGTGGTGAACTTGGTGCCGATAAAGTCCTTCACATCCAGCCCGGGGTTGGTCCACTCCTTGCCGGCGCCGTTCATATAGTCGGTCAGCGGCAAGATCGAGCCGTAGCGGTAGTGCGTGCCGATCAGGTCCGAGTCAGAGATCCAGCCGTCGTAGATCGACTTGCCGGACTGCATCGAGGTCTGCAGCTTCTCGACCACATCGCCTTCCTGGATCAGGTCGTGCTTGACCTTGATGCCGGTGATCTCCTCGAACGCCTTGGCCAGCGTCTTGGACTCGTACTCGTGCGTGGTAATGGTTTCGGACACGACGCTGATCTGCGTGACCCCCCTGGCCTTGAGCTTGGCGGCGGCGTCGATGAACCACTTCATTTCGGCCTGCTGCTTGTCCTTGGCCAGCGACGAGGGCTGGAACTCATTGTCGATCCACTTCTTGGCCTCAGCCTCGCCCGCCGAGGCGGACCCACAAGCCAGCGCAGCCGCGCAGGCAAGGGCTGACATCCCCAACTTCACGTGCACATTCATCAGTGTCTCCTCAAGATTTCCCCTCCCCGGCTGTGGTCGTGGTGGCGGCCCCGGGGCAGGGATAAGCCGCAAACCTTCCATTTAACCCTGATGCCTGCGAATAAACGGCTAGCCCTTGCGCATGATCAGCGCCAGCACCAGCATCGATACCCCGAAGCTGATCCAGACCGACGGCTCTTCGGGCAGCGACAGCCAAGCGGTGACTTTCTCGCCCAGTCCCACCCACGCCAGGTTGACCCAGGCGGCGCACATCAGCCCGATAAACAAGCGGTCGCCACGCGTGGTCGCGATCGGCAGGAAGCCCTTGCGCAGCACCGACGGCGCGCGTATTTCCCAGATAGTCATGGTGATCAGCATGACTACGATGCAGCCGAAGAACACCGCCACCGGTATCGTCCAGACCATCCAGCTCAGCATTGCGCCGTCTCCTTGTGTTGTGATCAGGGTTGCGCCGCGCGCTTACACGCGACCCATCGCGAAGCCCTTCGCGATGTAATGCCGCACGAACCAGATCACGATGCCGCCGGGCACGATGGTCAGCACGCCGGCCGCGGCCAGCACGCCCCAGTCCATGCCCGATGCCGACACCGTGCGCGTCATGGTGGCGACGATGGGCTTGGCATTGACCGAGGTCAGCGTGCGCGCCAGCAGCAGCTCGACCCAGCTGAACATGAAGCAGAAGAACGCCGCCACGCCCACGCCGGCCTTGATCAGCGGCAGGAAGATGGTCAGGAAGAAGCGCGGGAACGAGTAGCCGTCGACATACGCGGTCTCGTCGATCTCGCGCGGCACGCCCGACATGAAGCCCTCCAGGATCCACACCGCCAGCGGCACGTTGAAGACCAGGTGCGCCAGCGCCACGCCCAGGTGGGTATCCATCAGCCCGATGGTGCTGTAGAGCTGGAAGAACGGCAGCAGGAACACCGCGGGTGGCGTCATGCGGTTGGTCAGCAGCCAGAAGAACACATGCTTGTCGCCGATGAACTGGTAGCGCGAAAAGGCATAGGCGGCCGGCAACGCCACGCTGATCGAGATCATCGTGTTCATCGCCACGTAGATCATCGAGTTGACGTAGCCCGAATACCAGGACGGGTCGGTGAAGATGGTCTTGTAATGCTGCAGCGTGAATTCCGCGGGCCACAGCGACAGCGTGGAGACGATCTCCTCGTTGGTCTTGAACGACATGTTCACCATCCAGTAGATCGGCACGATGGCGAACAGCAGGTAGACCAGCAGGAAGCCGGCGCGCCACCAGGTGGCGCGGTTGGCGGGGGGGCGCATCTCAGCCATGGGGCATGTCCTCGCTGCCGGCGGTGCCCGCGCGCTGCATCCAGTTATAGAGGATGAAGCACATGAGCAGGATGATCAGGAAATAGACGATGGAAAACGCTGCCGCCGGGCCCAGGTCGAACTGGCCCACGGCCTTCTGCGTCAGGTACTGCGACAGGAAGGTGGTGGCGTTGCCGGGGCCGCCGCCGGTCAGCACGAACGGCTCGGTATAGATCATGAAGCTGTCCATGAAGCGCAGCAGCACCGCGATCATCAGCACGCCGCGCAGCTTGGGCAGCTGGATATAGCGGAACACCGCCAGGCGCGAGGCGCCGTCGATCTGCGCGGCCTGGTAGTAGGCGTCGGGGATGGCGCGCAGTCCGGCGTAGCACAGCAGCGCCACCAGCGGCGTCCAGTGCCAGACGTCCATCACCAGCACCGTGACCCAGGCATCGAAAGCGCTGCCGGTGTAGTTGTAGTCGAACCCCAACGCCTCGAGAGCGGCACCGAGCAGGCCGATATCGGTGCGCCCGAAGATCTGCCAGATGGTGCCGACCACGTTCCACGGGATCAGCAGCGACAGCGCGATGATCACCAGCACCGTCGATGCCTTCCAGCCCCTGGCCGGCATCGACAGCGCCAGCAGGATGCCGAGCGGGATCTCCACCAGCAGCACCGCCAGCGAGAAGCCCAGCTGGCGCAGCAGCGCGTCGTGCAGCTCGCCATCGCGCAACACGGTGCGGAACCATTCGGTGCCGACAAAGACGCGCCGCTCGGGCGAGATGATGTCCTGCACCGAGTAGTTGACGATGGTCATCAGCGGCAGGATCGCGGAGAACGCCACGCACACCACCACCGGCAACACCAGCAGCCAGGCCTTCTGGTTGACGGGCTTCATGGCACCAGTTCCTCGTTGACGTAGTAGCAGGTATGGCGGTTGAACACCGACAGCCAGGCCGTGTCGCCCAGGCGCAGATCGGCCGCCTCGATACCCAGCCGCGCGCGCAGCGTACCGGCCAGTGCGCCCGCCTCCTGCACTCCGCCGGTCAGCAGCCAGTAAGTGCCGATGTCCTGCGCGCGCTCGACCCGCACCGGCACCGCCTGCGCGTCGCTCTCCGGCGCCAGGCGCAGGTACTCGGGCCGCACGCCGATGCGGAAGCTGCCGGCCTCGCGCAGCGCCGCTTCAACTGACGGCGACAACTCCGGCATGTAGCGGCGACCCGCCAGCTCGATCGCGCCGTCGCGCCACTGCCCGGTCAGGAAATTCATGCCCGGCGAGCCGATGAAATGCCCGACGAAGGTATGCGCGGGACGCTCGAACAGCGCATCCGCCGGCCCCACCTGCACCGCCTTGCCGCGCGACATCACCACCACCTGGTCGGCAAAGGTCAGCGCCTCGGTCTGGTCGTGCGTCACGTAGATCAGCGTCAGGCGGAATTCGTGGTGGATTTCCTTGAGCTTGCGCCGCAGCTGCCATTTGAGCTGCGGGTCGATCACCGTCAGCGGCTCGTCGAAGAGGATGGCCGACACGTCCTGGCGCACCAGCCCGCGCCCCAGCGAGATCTTCTGCTTGGCGTCCGCGGCCAGGCCGCTGGCGCGGCGATCGAGCGTGGCCGACAGGTCCAGCATCTCGGCCACGCGCCCTACCCGCCCGCGCACCTGGGCTTCCGGCACGCCGCGGTTGCGCAGCGGGAAGGCCAGGTTCTCGCCGACGGTCATGGTGTCGTAGATCACCGGGAACTGGAACACCTGGGCGATATTGCGCGCCTGCGGCGTGGCGGCGGTCACGTCGCGGCCATCGAAGGCGATGGTGCCGTGCGAGGGCCGCAGCAGCCCGGAAATGCAGTTCAGCAGCGTGGTCTTGCCGCAGCCGGACGGGCCCAGCAGCGCATAGGCGCCGCCGTCTTCGAACGTGAATTGCAGCGGCAGCAGCGCGTAGTCCTCGTCGGTACGCGGATTTGGCACATAGGAGTGCGCCAGGTCCAGGTCGATGCGCGCCATCTCAGGCCCCTGCCCCGGCAGCTGCGGCCGCGCCGCCGGGCACGTCCGCCGCCAGCCCGCCCGGCCGGCGCGGCGCATGGATGCGGCGCCCGTCGGCGTCGAACAGATAGATCTGCTCGGGCAGCAGGTGCAGTGACACGGGCTCGCCCAGCGCCAGGTCGAGCACGCCGGCGAACTGCGCCACCAGGTTGCCCACCGGGGTATCGGCGTGGACGAAGGTGTCCGAGCCGGACAGCTCGGCCAGCGCCACGCGCCCCGGCACCGCCACCGCGCCCGGCTCACCGGCCAGGCGCAATGCCGACGCGCGTACCCCCACCGTGACCGGGCCGTCGTGCCCGCCCGCGCCGGGCACCGGCACTGAGATGTCGCCGGCCAGCGTGACCCGGCCGCCCTGCAGCCGGCCCTCGACCAGGTTCATCGGCGGATCGTTGAAAGCGCGCGCCACGCGCAGCGAATCGGGGTAGTGGAAGACCTGGGGCGTGGGGCCGTACTGCAGCAGTTCGCCGGCGTCCAGCACCGCGGTATGGCCGCCCAGCAGCAGCGCTTCGCCGGGCTCGGTGGTGGCATAGACCACGGTGGCGTCGCCATGCGCGAACAGCTGCGCCAGTTCCTCGCGCAGTTCTTCGCGCAGCTTGTAGTCAAGGTTGACCAGCGGCTCGTCCAGCAGCATCAGCGGCGCCTCCTTGGCCAGCGCACGCGCCAGTGCCACGCGCTGCTGCTGCCCGCCGGAGAGCTCGGACGGATAGCGGTCCAGCAGGTGGTCGATATGCAGCCGCCCGGCCAGCTCGCGCACGCGCGCGGCAATCTCTGCGGCCGGCGCCTTGCGCAGCAGCCGCAGCGGCGAGGCGATGTTGTCGAAAACCTTGAGCGACGGGTAGTTGATGAACTGCTGGTAGACCATCGATACATTGCGCTCGCGCACCGGCATGCCGGTCACGTCATGGCCGTCGACCAGCACGCGGCCGGCGCTGGGCCGGTCCAGCCCGGCCATCAGCCGCATCAGCGAGGTCTTGCCCGCCTGCGTCGCGCCCAGCAGGATGGTCACCGCGCCCGGAACCGGCGCGAGCGTCATCGGAAAGAGATACGCCTGCGAACCTGCCTGCTGTGCGACGCCTTCCAAACGTAGCTGCATCCGGTCTCCATGTTCGATATGCTTCCCGCAGCACAGCTTTGGCGCGCGATGCAGGCACAAAAGTCTTGGCTTGACGTTCGTTTTAGCAACAAAACGAACGTAAAACAATAGTGCACTGCATCATTTGTTTTCGTTTCTGTTTGAACTAGAATCCCGGCATGACCCTGAATCCCCGCCAGACGGCCCTGCTCGAAGAAGTCCGCACCCAGGGCTTTGCCTCCATCGACGAACTTGCGCGCAAATTCGGCGTCACGCTCCAGACGGTGCGCCGCGATGTCAACCTGCTGGCCGGGAACGGCATGCTGGCGCGCTTCCATGGCGGGGTGCGGGTGGAGGGCTCCACCACCGAGAACATCGCCTACCGGCAGCGGCAGGTGCTCAACGCCGAGGGCAAGGCGCGCATCGCGCGCGCGGTGGCCGCTGCGGTGCCCGAGGGCTGCTCGCTGATCCTGAACATCGGCACCACGGTGGAAGAGATAGCGCGCGAACTGATGCACCACCGCGGGCTGCGCGTGATCACCAACAACCTGAACGTGGCCAATATCCTTGCCGACAACCCCGATTGCGAGGTCATCGTCGCCGGCGGCGTGCTGCGCTCACGCGACCGCGGCATCGTGGGCGAGGCCACGGTGGAGTTCATCCGCCAGTTCAAGGTGGATATCGGGCTGATCGGCATCTCGGGCATCGAGACCGACGGCACGCTGCGCGACTATGATTTCCGCGAGGTCAAGGTGGCGCGGACCATCATCGAGCATTCACGCGAGGTGTGGCTGGCGGCGGACGCCAGCAAGTTCAATCGCCAGGCGATGGTGGAGCTGGCGCATGTGTCGCAGGTCGACCGGCTCTTTACCGACGAGCCGCTGGCAGCGCCGTTCGACCAGATCGTGGCCGACAGTGGGGTGAAGTGTGTGGTGGCGGAGCGGGAGTGAGCGCGCCGGGGACCGGCTTGAGGCTGCCTTGCTGGCGGTGATGCCCGGCGCCTCGCTCTTGCGACAGGCCAGCCCTCTCCCCCGGCCCCTCTCCCGCAAGCGGGAGAGGGGAGAACACCTAGGGTCGGGCAGAGAATTACTTGAACACCACGGTCTTGTGGCCGTTCAGCAGGATACGGTGTTCGGCATGCCACTTGACCGCGCGCGCCAGTGCCACGCATTCCACGTCGCGGCCGACGGCGGTCAGTTGCTCCGGGTCCATGCTGTGGTCCACGCGCTCGATCTCCTGCTCGATGATCGGGCCTTCGTCCAGGTCGGCGGTGACGTAGTGTGCGGTCGCGCCGATCAGCTTCACGCCGCGCTCATGCGCCTGGTAGTACGGCTTGGCGCCCTTGAAGCTGGGCAGGAACGAGTGGTGGATATTGATCGCGCGGCCGGCCAGCTTGCGGCACAGGTCATCGGACAGCACCTGCATGTAGCGCGCCAGCACCACCAGGTCGATCTTCTGCTCCTGCACCACGTCGAACACGCGCGCTTCCTGCGCTGCCTTCTGCTCGGCCGAGGCGTTCATCAGCGGCAGGTGGAAGAACGGCACGTCATACGATGCCGCCAGCTGGTAGAAGTCGCGGTGGTTCGAGACGATGGCCGCGATCTCGACCGGCAGGCCGCCCACCTTGGCGCGGAACAGCAGGTCGTTCAGGCAGTGGCCGATCTTGGACACCATGATCATCACGCGCGGCTTGACCGCGGCGTCGTTCAGCTCCCACTGCATGCTGAACTGGTCGCCCACCGGCGCGAACGCGGCCTTCAGCGTGTCCAGGTCCGGGCCGCCGGCGGCCGGCGTGAAATGCACGCGCATGAAGAAGCGGCCGGCGTACTCGTCACCGTACTGGTCGGAATCGACGATATTGCAGCCGTGCTGGAACAGCAGGCCCGAGACGGCATGGACGATGCCCGGCTGGTCGGGGCACGAGAGGGTCAGGATGAATCCGGTGTTGCTCATGGTGTGTTGTTCTGTCGGAGTGGCGCGGCGCAAGGCCGGAAAAATCAGGTCAGCGCGGTCGGCAAGACCGGCACAGGCGGAACCCGCGGCGACGGCTCAGGCGCGATGGTCAGGACCGAGCCAGCCGCGCCGCCCAAGGGCATCCAGCGTCACCAGTGTCGCATCAACCGTCATGGCGCCGGCCGACATGATAGCAAGCAATGCGGCCACATCGACGCGCCGGTGCTCGCTGACCTCGCCATCCCGGTTGCGCGGCGTGAAGCCGGGCGGCAGCAGCAGGTCGTAGACGTAGACCTGCTCCCACTGTACGCCTTCGGGCAGGTCGCGCAGCACCTCGATCATGCCGTGGGCCTGCGCGCCCTGCGCCAGCGCGGGCGGGATGCCGGATTCTTCCTCGCATTCGCGCACCAGCGTCGCCAGCGGATCGCTGCCGTGCGGCATGCCGCCGGCGACCAGGTTGTCCCACATGCCGGGGTCGACCGACTTGGCCGGGCTGCGCCGCGAGATCCACAGGGCGGGACCGCCGTCGACATCGCCATCCACAATGCCGTTCATGTGCGAGGCAAAGGTCAGCAGCCCGAGAAAGCGCGCCGCCGCGCGCTCCACCACGGCAAGTGCGGGCGCGTCCTGCGCAGGGGTGACCGCGAACAGTTCGTCACGCCAGCCGCGCACATGGCCGGCATCGGCCAGCTGGCGGGCCAGCGCCTGCAGCGCGGCGCTGCGCGCGTCGAAGTCATTGCGCCCGGGCAGCAGTTCTGCCGCCGTGGTGCCATCGGCCAGGCGCTCGTCCGGGCCGAGGATGGCGCCCATACCGCGCAAGATTGCCGCATGGGCACGCGGCAGCCAGCCAACCTGCTGGCCTGCCGCCATCAGGCGCAGCTTGGCGGCGGCGTCGAAGCCGCTGCGCGCCGCCAGCGAGGCGGCGATCTGCGCGGCGGGATCGGCGGCGAAGTTGCCTGCGGCGTCCGCGGGCGGCAAGGAAGACGTTTCAGCCATCAGGAATCCATGCGCCGGCCGGGCCGGCGTGCTTTGTCATTGTCAGGATTGAACGCATGAACCAGCCAGCCGCGCAGGCCCAGCGCCCTGCATCGTCCCAGCTTCCCACCGAGCCGCAATATGTGCTGGCGCTCGACCAGGGCACCAGCAGCTCGCGGGCCATCCTGTTCGACCATGCCGGCAATGTGGTGCGGCTCGCGCAGCGCGAGTTCCGCCAATATTACCCACATCCCGGCCATGTCGAGCACGACCCCTACGAGATCTGGCAATCGCAGCTGGCGGTGGCGCACGCGGTGCTGTCCGATGCCGGCATCTCGGCCGCGCAGGTGCGCGCCATCGGCATCACCAACCAGCGCGAGACCACTGTGCTGTGGGACCGCAAGACCGGCGAGCCGGTCGGGCGCGCGCTGGTCTGGCAGGACCGCCGCACCGCGCCCATGTGCGAGGCGCTGCAGGCCGCCGGCCACGGCGAGCTGTTCCGCGACAAGACCGGCCTGATCATCGATGCCTACTTCTCCGGCACCAAGCTGCGCTGGATGCTCGACAACATCGAAGGCGCGCGCGAACGCGCCCAGCGCGGCGAGCTGGCCTTCGGCACCGTCGACAGCTGGCTGATCTGGCAGTTGACCGACGGCGCGCGCCATGTCACCGATGTGTCAAATGCCTCGCGCACCATGCTGTTCAATATCCACAACTTCGAGTGGGACGATGCGCTGCTGGCGCTGCTGGACATCCCGCACGCGCTGCTGCCCGAGGTGGTGGCGTCCAGCGGCGAGGTGGCGCGCACCTCGGCGCGGCTGTTCGGCATGCAGATCCCCATTGCCGGCATCGCCGGCGACCAGCAGGCCGCCACCTTCGGCCAGGCCTGCCTGTCGCCGGGCATGGCCAAGAACACCTACGGCACCGGCTGCTTCCTGCTGATGAATACCGGCTCGCAGCCGGTCACGTCGCACAACCGGCTGCTGACCACGATCGGCTGGCAGATCCGCGGCCAGACGCAATATTGCCTGGAAGGCGGCGTGTTCATGGGCGGCGCCACCATCCAGTGGCTGCGCGACGGCCTCAAGATCATCAATAGCGCTCCCGAGGTCGAGCCGCTGGCGCGCCAGTGCGACGACACCGGCGGCGTGGTGCTGGTACCCGCCTTTGCCGGCCTGGGCGCGCCGCACTGGGACCCGTTTGCACGCGGCACGCTGGTTGGCATGACGCGCGGCACCGGCCGGCCGCAGATCGCGCGCGCGGCGCTGGAATCGATCGCGCTGCAGAGCGTCGACGTGCTGGAAGCCATGCAGAAGGATGCCGGCATCTCGCTGGCCGAACTGCGCGTGGACGGTGGCGCCTCGCGCAGCGACCTGCTGATGCAGATGCAGGCCGACCTGCTCGGCACCCCGGTGGTCCGCCCGCGCGTGACCGAAACCACCGCGCTGGGCGCCGCCTACCTGGCGGGACTGGCCACCGGTTACTGGAGCGATCCGGCGGAGATCGCGCAGCAATGGCAGGTGGAGCGGCGCTTTGAGCCGAACCTGTCGGCTGACGCGCGCGGCCACCGGCTGGCGCGCTGGCATCGCGCAGTCGACCGCGCGCGCGACTGGGCGCGCGAGGACGAAGCCAGCGGCAGCCACGCCTGAGCGCCGGCCCACCCCGAACACACCCCCAAGAAAAGCGTCATGCAGAGAGTCTCCACCCCGATCCAGCCCCCCGACCGCGCCGCCCTGCTCGCCACCCTGGAGCGCGAGCCGCGCTGGGATGTGATCGTCATCGGCGGCGGCGCCACCGGCCTGGGCACCGCAGTCGACGCCGCCTCGCGCGGCTACCGCACGCTGCTGGTCGAAGCCGCGGATTTTGCCAAGGGCACCTCCAGCAAGGCCACCAAGCTGGTGCATGGCGGCGTGCGCTACCTGGCCCAGGGCAATATCAGCCTGGTGCGCGAGGCCCTGCACGAGCGCGGCCTGCTGGCGCGCAACGCGCCGCACCTGGTGTGGCCGCTGGGATTCGTGGTGCCGGCCTACCAGCTGTTCGACCAGCCCTTCTACGGCATCGGCCTCAAGGTCTACGACATGCTGGCCGGCGACCTCAACCTGGCCGGCAGCCGCTGGCTGAACCACCGCGAGGTGCTGGCCGCGGCGCCCAACCTGGCCGAGCACGTCGGCGGGCGTCCGCTGCGCGGCGGCAATCTGTATTTCGACGGCCAGTTCGACGATGCGCGGCTGGCGGTGGCGCTGATGCGCACGCTGTTCGACGTGGGCGGCACCGCGCTCAACTACATGCGCGTGACGGGCCTGAGCCAGCAAGGCGGCGTGATCAGCGGCGTGACCGTGCAGGATGTGCTGGGCGACGCCACCTTCCACCTGCGCGCCGACTGCGTGATCAACGCCACCGGCGTGTGGGTCGATGCGATCCGGCAGATGGAAGACGGCCACGCGCGCGCCATGGTCGCGCCCAGCCAGGGCGTGCACCTGACGCTGCCGCGCAGCTTCCTGCCGGGCGAGCGCGCCATCCTGATCCCCAAGACCGACGACGGCCGGGTGCTGTTCGTGGTGCCCTGGAACGGCCACACCATCGTCGGCACCACCGACACCCCGCGCCGCGACCTGCCGCTGGAACCAGACGCCGGCGCCGACGACGTCGACTTCATCCTGGAAACCGCGTCGCGCTACCTCGCCAGGGACCCGACCCGCGCCGACGTCACCAGTGTCTGGGCCGGCCTGCGGCCGCTGGTGCGGGCCACCGGCGAGGCCTCTACCGCGTCGCTGTCGCGCGAGCATACGATCCTGGTGTCCAAGGCCGGGCTGATCACCGTCACCGGCGGCAAGTGGACCACTTACCGCAAGATGGCTGAAGACGTGATCGAGACCGCGATCCAGCGCCAGATGGTGCGCGCGGCCCCGTGCGTGACCGCCGAGCTGCCCCTGCACGGCGCGGCGGGGCTGCCGGCCGGGCTGCCGCCGCCGGATTCAGGCTCGCCGGACCGCTACTACGGCAATGAGCTGGACCTGCTGCGCGCGCTGCCCGGATATGACCGCATGCTGGCACCGGCGTCAGGCCTGACCGAAGCGCACGTGCGCTTTGCGGCCCGGCACGAACTGGCGCGCCGGGTCGAGGACGTGCTGGCCCGCCGCAACCGCGCGCTGTTCCTGGACGCGCGCGCCGCCGTGGACGCCGCGCCGGCCGTGGCCGCTATCCTGGCCGAGGAACTCGGCGAGGACGAGGCCTGGCAGGCGCGCGAAATCGAGAGTTTCCGCACGCTCGCCGCCGGCTACATGCTCGGCTGACCCGGACGCCGGCGCCGCCCCTCTCAACTGGCTGACAATCCACCCATCGACCAAGGCAAAGCCATGACCACTCGCCCGATCCTGTCCTGCGCCCGCGCCGTGGCCCTGCTCGCAACCCTCGGCGCATGCGCCGCGGCACACGCCGCCCGTGCGCCCGGCATCGACGGCGTGCGCTTCCCGGACGTGCGCGCCGTGCGCTACCAGTGCGACGGCGGCAAGACGCTTTCCGTGCGCTATTTCAACAGTCCGGACAACCAGGCGGCGGTGTTCCGCATCGATGGCAAGCCCGTGCTGGCGGTCAGCACCGTGTCGGCCTCCGGCGCGCGCTATGTCGGCGGCCGCTACGAATGGTGGACCAAGGGCGAGGAAGGCACGCTGCGCGACCTGATGCAGGCCGAAAACGCCGCGCCGGCGCTGGCCAACTGCCAGGCAAAGCCCTAAGCGCCACATCAACGTTTGAGGTGGCGGCGTTCCGGGCGATAATGCGGGGATTGAATCAGGGAGAACACCATGGACGAGATTGAAGATCTGTCCGATCTGCCGATGCCCCGCTTTATCTGGGGCTTCGCCGTTATCGCAGGCAAAGGCGGCGAGGTCATGCACGACGAGTTCGAGTATCTGACCCATACCCGCAGCCCGCGCTTCACCTGCCGCGTGGTCGAGCTAGAAGACATGCCGGCGGAAAGCGAGGAAGACGCCATCGATGGCCGCATCGTCCATGAAGACGATCCGAGCCGGATGTTCTATATCACCGATGCCGGCATGGCGCTGGTCAATTTCCAGCTGTTCGACAAGATGCCGGACAAGCAGAAATTCAAGCGCATCTGCGACGAAGCCATCGCCAACTGGATGCTGCGCCGCGAATTCCTTGACGAAGAAGAGGACTGACCCGCTCGCGACCTGATGGGGTCAGGCAGGTGGCCGCGGGCGCGGCCACCATATTTCAGCTCTGGCCCTGCTCCGGCGGCAACGCGCCCGCCAGCAGCTCATTGAGCAGCCCGGTCATGCCACCCGGGTGATCCACGGCAAGCGCTTGCAGGCGCTTGACCAGCGTGCCGTCCAGCTTGCACGCAAAGGGCACCAGACCTTGCTCCTGGTCCAGCCGGCGCTGTTCGCGCCGGTCCGGGCGCGCAGCGCCGCCGGGAATACCCCGGCCCGCCGAAGCCTGCTTCAGGCTGTTGGCGATCTTCAGGCCCTTGTTTTTTTCCAGGTCCGTTTTCTTCACGGCATTATCCGAAAGTCTGTAGAGGCCGGTATTGTACGCACTCGCGGCACCCACCGGCCGCAACGCGACCGGCGCCGCTATTCGTTGCCGACTTCGATCAGTTCGGCAGCCACCCGCTGGATTTCCGCATAGACAGGAATGGCCTCCATCGGCCCGGTGCAGCCCACGGCCGTGGCCTGGCTGGCATCGGCGCCAGGCGGCAGAAACACAAAGGCCATGCCGGGCTGCCAGCCGGGATGCTTGCGCAGGCTGTCATTGAGGATGTCGAGATACTGCGCGCGCGTGAAAACGTGCTTTGCCATTGCTACCTCCGGTATCCGCCGCCGATGTGCCGCGTGGGCGCGGTTGTCATGGCGGCGATCGTAGCATGGCAAGGCCACCCGGCGTCACCGTGCTGCGCCCGGTGGCCGGCACCTCAGCACTCGCCCTTCTTGGCGTGGCCGGGTGGGCAGTGATAGCCCTTGTCCTTGTGGCCCTTATCCTTCTGCCCCTTGTCCTTGTACCCGCCCTGGTCCCAGCGACCCGGCACCAGCACCCAGCCGTCGCGCGACTGGATCCAGCGCGGCGACTCATAG
The DNA here is from genome assembly GCF_058787995.1 of Cupriavidus sp. FW305-27. Classification (NCBI taxonomy): domain Bacteria; kingdom Pseudomonadati; phylum Pseudomonadota; class Betaproteobacteria; order Burkholderiales; family Burkholderiaceae; genus Cupriavidus; species Cupriavidus sp. FW305-27. The sequence goes on along the minus strand of NZ_JBYTAG010000085.1, from coordinate 8,829 downwards.
ATATAGCCGGGGCGTTCACGTTCCCAGCGCCCCTTCTTCCAGGCGTGCTTGTGGTGGTGATCATCCCAGTCCCAGTAGCCCGGCATCCAGACATAGCCGGAGCGCGGTGCGGGCACGACCTCGTAGATCGGGGCCGGCGGTGGTACGCCGATGGCAATATTGACCGACACCTGGGCCATCGACGCCGCACTGAACGTCAGGCCGGAACCCAGCAGGGCCGCCAGCAGGAGGACCTTGGCCGGCCGGAGCGCGCGATGTGTCATGGGAGTCCTTTCTTGTGGAGGAACATGCCCACAGTCTAGCGCGCACCGATCCCGGCGCAATGTAAGAAACGGTATCCGTTGATCACAAAGATGCCGGCGCGCAACACTGGCCCAGCCTAGTGGTCTTCGGCCATCGCCTTGAGCTGGGCCTCGCCCGCTACCCGCGCGGCATCCGAGGTGGTGAAGGTGTCGTCCGAGACGATGGCGCGTCGGATCTGCTGCGCGCCGAAGTCCACCAGCGCGATGACCCACACATAGCGCCCCGCCTGGGGCGCCGTTTGCACAAAGGCCTTCAGGTTGTTCCGCGATTCACTTGCCATGATCCATCTCCTGGTGAGACGTGCCGCAGCACAGGTGTCTGGGAACTCTAGCACATGGCTCGCCCGCTCACCGGGCGGCGGCCTCGGTGGCGAAGTCACGCAATTCGCGCACCCGCGCGGCGCTCATGCGGGCCATGCAGGTCGCTCCGGCCACGCGCGCGGCCGTGCCGCCGGCCGGATTGGCCACATAGGCGCAATTGGCCTGGCGGAATTCCAGCCAGGCACGCTGCGCCACCCGCAACTGGCCGGTGCGCGGCGCTTCCAGCCGCCGCAGCAAGCCTTGATAGGCGCTGTTCAGCGCCACGTCCTGGACCCGTGTTTCGACCGCAGCGCAGCCGAGGATGTCGGCAGTCGAGATGGCCTTGGCCATGCAGCGTTCATATTCAGCGCTCAGGCCATTGCCTTGCTCGGCGCGGGCCGGTGCGCCCGCCATTGCAAGGCCAAGGACGGCAAGACATGCGATGACGCGCATAACGGCTCTCCCATTGCCAGGTGGTGACGCGACGATTCAGGGCCATGCCGGGGCATCGGGCCGCTCAGGCCAGCCAGCGCCCCAGCGTGGCCACGGCGATATTGACCAGCCCGAGCACCAGGTTGGTCCCCACCGCCTGCCGGATGCGGTTCAGCGCGGCACCGGCGGCCGGCCAGTCCTGGGCATCCACGGCCCGGCCCAGCACGCGATACGGCCCAAACCACACGTAGCAGAAAATCACCGTCATGACGAGGCCGACGCCCATCATCAGGTGCCAGTTGCGTGGGGCAGCGGACATGCCCACTGCCGCCATCATCGCCGCACCGCTCAGCAGGATCGCGATCACCGCCGCCCATACCCACGGGAAGAAGCGGGCAAACACGCCGCGCCAGAGCCGCAGCCGCGGCGGCGGTTCCAGCACGGTGCCGGCCACCGGCCGCAGGCACAGGTAGGCGAAGAACATGCCGCCCACCCAGACGGCAACGCCGGCAACGTGCAGGAAGCGGAAAAGCGGGTCGGCAATCATGGCGGCATGCGGCGGCGAGGCGCGCGTTGGGGACGATGGACCCATTCTAAGTGTTGTGCCCGCCACGGCGAAGCGCTGCGCGCGTTCCCGCGTGACTTCAGGAAAACGACCCAAAACCGTTAAACATTCCGTATCACGCCGCGTCGCAAACGGGCCCCACGCAAGCATGCCCGCACAAGCGGGTTCCGGGGCGGATTCCGCCCGTGCCGGACGCTTGACCGCCCGGAACCCGCCCCCGGACAATAACCGCGGCTGCGGCCAGCCCACCATCCATACAGGCCGTACCGAACCTCCTTTCCCAGACCATGGCTCCTGCCCCAGCCAGCGCCCTTCCCAGTGCCGATTCCACCCGACGTCCACCGCTGCTGCGCCGCGCCCTGCCGGCCCTGCTCGCCGTGACGCTGGCGGTGCTGCCGGCCATGCTGCCGCCGGCGGTGACGGCGCAGCCCGCGCCGCAGCGCACCGACCTGGTCGCGCGCGTGGTCTTCAGCCTGCTGGGGTATGCACGCTGGCCGGTTGAGCGCGACCCGGTGCGGCTGTGCGTGGACAGCACCAGCCGCTACTCCGCGCGGCTGATGGAAGGCGGCACGCTCGCCAACGGCCGCCCGGTGCGCGCGCGCCAGGTCGACGTGCTGGCCGACATGCTGTATCCGGCCTGCGATGCCCTCTACATCGGCGCCATGAACGAAGCCCGCCGCAAGCGGCTGTCGGGCGAGCTGACCGGCCGCCCTGTGCTGGTGATCGCCGAGGAAGACTTCGAGTGCGAGGTCGGCAGCATGTTCTGCCTGAACATCCGCGACCAGCAGGTTTCGTTCCGCGTCAACCTCGACACGCTCGCCCGCAGCGGCGTGCACGTGCACCCCGGCGTGCTGCAGCTGGGCCGCCGCAAGGGAGCGCCGTCATGAGCGCCCACCAGCCGGCGCGCGGCAACGGCGCCCGCCCCACCCTCTACAGCGTGCTGCGCCGAATCCACCTGGGCGTGGCGCTGATCGCGGTATTTACTGCCGGGGTATCGCTGACCGCCCTCGGCCTGACCGCACTGCGCGTCTATGCCGACCACAACGTGCGGCTGGTGGCCCGCTCGATCGCCTACACCCTGGAGGCGCCGGTCGTATTCCGCGACCAGGCGGCCACCAGCGAGACACTGGCGGCCATCGCCGCGTCCGAGGACATCGCGCGCGCCACCGTCTACGACCACGGCAACCACGTGCTGGCCGAATGGCAGCGCCCCGGCCAGGCGCCACTGACCGGCTTGCGCCACGTGCTGAGCGAGTGGCTGAGCATGGGGGTCGTGGAACAACCGATCCTGCACCAGACGCAACAGGTCGGCATGCTGCGCGTCAGTGGCGATCCCCGCAACCTGCTGCATTTCCTGCTGCGCGGCGCGCTCGGCCTGCTTGGCTGCCTGCTGCTGACCGCCGTCGGCGCCCACTACCTGGCCAGCCGGCTGCTGGTGCAGATCGTCGAGCCGCTGCGCAACCTGATGCGCGTGGCGCACGCGGTGCGTTCCAAGCGCGATTTCGCGCAGCGCACGCCGCCGGCCAGCATCGCGGAACTCAATGCCCTCAGCGAAGATTTCAACGGCCTGCTGGACGAACTGCAGACCTGGCAGAACCAGATGCAGCACGAGAACCGCTCGCTCGCCCACCGCGCCAACCACGATGCGCTGACCGGCCTGCTCAACCGCGCCGCCTTCGTCGAAGCGCTGGAGCACGCCGTGCGCCATGCCGCTGCCAACGACGAATACGCGGCCGTGCTGTACCTGGACAGTGACGATTTCAAGAACATCAACGACCGCCACGGCCATGCCGCCGGCGATGCCGTGCTGGTGGCCGTGGCCCAGCGCATCCGCGCCAGCCTGCGCGCCGGCGACACCGTGGCACGCATCGGCGGCGACGAATTCGCCGTGCTGGCCGCAGCGCTGCGCGCGCCGCGCGACGCCATCCATATCGCCGAGCATATCCTGCAGGCGATGTCCGCCCCGATCGACCTGCCCGACGGCAGCACGGTGCAGGCGTCGCTCAGCATCGGCCTGGCCGTCTTCCCTGTCCACGCGCAAGGCAGCCAGGCGCTGCTGCACGCGGCCGACGCCGCCATGTACGGCGCCAAGCGGCGCTCCGGCGGCACCTGGCAAAGCGCCGAGCCGCGCCTGGACGTCACGCAATGAGAACCCGCATGCCCGAACGCCTGACCCCGCCCTGCTGGAAGTCCCTGTGGAAACTCTGGCTCGCCGCCGTCGTGCTGGCGGGGCTGTCGCTGGCCGGCTGCCAGACCGCGCCGCCCGCCACCGGGCTGTCTCCGGCCCAGGTCGCGGTGCTGAAGCAGGAAGGCTTCGCCCTGACCGATGAAGGCTGGGAACTCGGCTTGTCAGACAAGCTGCTGTTCGGATTCAATGAGGACCTGATCGACGCTGAGCGCGCCGCCAATGTGCAGCGCCTCGGGCGGGCGCTGAAGGGCGCGGGCATCGAGCGCCTGCGCGTGGATGGCCACACCGACGACGCGGGCTCGGCCGAATACAACCAGTCGCTGTCAGTGCGGCGCGCCGAAGCGGTGGCAAGGCTGCTGGCGGGCGCCGGCTTTGCGCCGGAAAACATCGAAGTTCGCGGACGGGGCAAGAGCCGCCCAGTGGCCGACAACCGCACCGCCGCCGGACGCAGCGAGAACCGGCGCGTCGCCATCGTCGTATCGGTCGAGTAGGACGACGGCCGGCGCTTCAGTCCCCGAACGGATTGGGCGCGCGGTTCTCCGGCGCGTCGCTCAGGTCGAACTCGTCGCGCACCTTGTCGACCACCGCGCGGATGCTGGCCTCGTAGCCGGACGCATTGCCGAAGCCCGTCATATTCCAGTTGCGCCCGCGCGCATCGCGCGCGTGCGGCACAGGCGCCGGCACCCGGACCTTGGCGCCGTCCTCGCCGATTTCATAGATTTGCTGGATGCGCCGGCTCACCTCGTCCTGCAGGGCACGCCGGCCACGCTCACGCTTGGCCATGGCTGACTCCTCGATCGATCCCGAGGCATCCTAGCACGCACGCAAATCAGCTCAAAGCGCAGCCTTGGCAGCCTGGTACGCAGCGTAAAGCCGGCCAAAGACCGGCCCCGGCACCCCCTTGCCGATGGCGCGGCCATCGATGGTCACCACCGGCAGCAGCTCCTTGCTGGCCGACGACAGCATCACCTCATCGGCGGCGAACACCTCTTCCTTCGCAATGCGGCGCGCCTCCAGCGCAATCCCCATCGCGGCACAGACCTCTTCCATGAACCCGTAGCGGATGCCTTCCAGGATCAGGTTGTCCTTGGGCGGCGCCATCACGCGGCCATCGCGCACCACCCACACATTGGACGCCGACGCCTCGGTCAGCCAGCCATCCCGGAACTGGATCGCCTCGATCACGCCGTGCTCCACCGCATGCTGCGCCGCCAGCACGTTGCCCAGCAGCGACGTCGACTTGATCTGGCAGTTCAGCCAGCGCCGGTCCTCCATCGTCACGCACGCCACGCCCTGCTCAAGCATCTGCGCCGACGGCAACGCCATCGGGTTGGTCATGATCAGCACCGTCGGCACGACCTCCTTCGGAAACGCATGCGTGCGCTTGGCGACGCCGCGCGACACCTGGATGTAGACCAGCTGGTCCGACAGGCCGTTGGCCTCGACCACCTCGCCGACCAGCTCCAGCCACTGCCCGGCGCTGTATGGATCGGGAATCCCGATGCCCTCCAGGCTGCGGTGCAGGCGGGCCAGATGCTGGTCCGCGCGGAATGGCTTGCCGTTGTAGTAAGGGATGACTTCGTAGATGCCATCGCCAAAGATGAAGCCGCGGTCGAGGACGGGGATGCGGGCTTCGGAGAGAGGGGTCAGGGTGCCGTTGAGGTGGACGATGGGTTCGGACATGGGGGCAAGTGGCATAGATTCGAAATAGATGCCTGATTCTTTCACGGGCAGGCACACAGGTTCATGCAATTTGCGCATGAGGTTGGCTACCCGTGCCAAGCCGGCGCCGGCGCGCAGGCTCAGGCTGGCGGCAGCGCTTTCGACAGCAGCACAGTGGTAAGGCCGCTGTCCCAGCTTTCGTCGGGATAGAAATCGATCTCGGCATAACCATGGCGCCGGTAGAACGAGCGGCTTTGCACGTTGAATGTGTCCGTCTCCAGCCTCGCCTCGCAATGCCCGGCGCGGGCAATCTCGCCTTCGGCATGGGCCAGCAGCGCCCCGCCCAGCCCCATGCGTTGCCATGTTCGCCCGACATGCAGGGCCCAGATAAAGTTGTTCTCCCAATCCACCATGGCCGCGGGCACGCCATCCACGCAGGCTACGCGGAATGCTTGCAGGCGCGCTTCGACGTAGCTTCGGGTCTTGCCTTGCCGTTCAAAAGCAGCTGCCGCGGCGGCTGTCAATTGCGGCTTCCAGGTGCCGAGGTAGGTGTCGGTCAGGATGGCTTCCACCGCTTGCGCGTCTGCGGGCAAGGCGGGGCGGATTTCGAGTTGGAAGGTGAGTTTGGTCATGGCCGGGAGGATACCGGGCACCGGGTACATGGCGGAAGCCCTCTCATGGCCAGAACAACTGGATCGGCACGCTCAGCCAATCCGGCGCCGAGATGGCTGGCATAGCCATGTCGCCTTGCGGCAACACCTCTATTTAGAGGGATGCGCGATACAAGGTCCTATACGACCATCGCTCACGGGCGATCCCGCGACTCGCCCACTACTACTTCAGCCCTCGCCTACCCTGGCCGAGGGCTTTTCTTTGGGCCCTTCAGGCATACGAAGCCACCAGAGACTGGAAACAAAAAAGCCGCCCAGGCGGGCGGCTTTGCTTTGCATAGTGTTCTGGCGGAGAGAGGGGGATTCGAACCCCCGATAGGCTGTTAACCTATACACGCTTTCCAGGCGTGCGACTTAAACCACTCATCCATCTCTCCGGGAAGTCGGAGATTATAGCAGAGTTGCCTGGCGAATCCAGTGCCTCGTCGCCGTATCCCCCCTTACTTGACAACCCCATCCGCCCTACCCCTTGCGCAGGTAGCTCACCAGCCGGTCGATCACCGGTGCATTGCGTGGCGTCAGCAGGCTGACGATGATGGCCACGGCGAAGCCCGCCGGCACACCGAAGGCGCCGGAGGCGATCGGGTCGACGCCGAACCAGCGGTTGCCGAAGATGCCGGTCATGCGGGTGAAGAACGGGTAGTTGACGATGATGTAGTAGACCGCCACGCCCAGCCCGGCGGCCATGCCGGCGACTGCGCCGGCGGCGGTGGTGCGGCGCCAGAAGATGCCGAGGACCAGTACCGGAAAGAAGCTGGAGGCGGCCAGCGAGAACGCGGCGCCGACCAGGAAGAGGATATTGCCGGGGCGCAGCGATGTGACGTAGGAGGCAAAAAGCGCCACGCCCAGCAACACGATCTTGGCGGTGGTGACGCGCCGCTGGTGGCTCGCCTGGCGGTCGACCATGTGATAGAAGACGTCGTGCGAGAGCGCATTGGCGATGGTCAGCAACAGGCCGTCGGCGGTGGACAGCGCCGCGGCCAGGGCGCCGGCGGCGATCAGGCCGGAGATCACGTATGGCAGGCCGGCAATTTCCGGGGCGGCCAGCACGATCATGTCGGGCTGGAGCAGGATCTCGGCCCATTGCACGATGCCGTCGCCGTTGACATCGCGGATGCCGAACACGGGTGGATCGACCTTGCGCCATTGCACCACCCACTGCGGCAATTCGGCGTAGGGGGTTCCCACCAGGTGCTGGAAGAACTCGAATTTGACCAACGCTGCCAGCGTGGGCGCGGACACGTACAGCAAGGCGATGAAGAACACGGCCCAGGCCACGGAGTTGCGCGTTTCCTTGACCGACGGGGTGGTGTAGAGCCGCGTCAGGATGTGCGGCAGGCTGGCGGTGCCGACCATCAGGCAGAACACCAGCAGGACAAAATTCAGCCGCTTGGTCTTGCGCTCCTGCTCCGATGCCGCGGGATAGGGTTCGGTCGATGACAGCGAATGGCGGCTGCGGGCCAGTGCGTCTGCCCGCTGCTGGTTCCACTGCTGCTGTGCCGCCGCGGGGTCGCGCGGGAATTCCAGCCGTTCGCGCTCCAGCGACTTGATGTCGCGCAGCGGGGCATTGCGCGTGCGCAGGTCCTGCAGCCGCGCGTCGAGCGCGTCGCGCTCCTGGGCAAAGGAATCGGGCAGCCGGGCGATGCGCTCCTGCAGCAGGATGGCCTGCTGCCGGTAGTACTCGCGCACGGCCTGCTCGGCCGGCTCGCGCTCCAGTTGCTGCTCGCGCGCGTCGAGTTGCGACAGCAGCGTGCCGTAGCTGAGCTGCGGCAACGCTTCGTGGTGATGCTTCCACGCGATCATCGATACCGTGACCAGGAAGGCGACGATCATCATGATGTACTGCGCCACCTGCGTCCATGTGACCGCGCGCATGCCGCCCAGGAACGAGCACACCAGGATGCCGGCCAGCCCGAAGAAGATGCCGACGGCAAACTCCACGCCGATAAAGCGCGTCACCACCAGCCCCACGCCCTGGATCTGCGCAACCAGGTAGACGAAGGAGCAGAGCGAGGCCGCCAGCACCGCGATCGCGCGCACTGGCAGGTTGCCGCCGGGCTTGCCGTTGCCGTAGCGCGCCGCGAGGAAATCGGGAATGGTGTAGCCGCCGTACTTGCGTAGGTACGGCGCCAGCAGGAAGGCCACCAGGCAGTAGCCGCCAGTCCAGCCCATCACATAGGCCAGCCCTTCGTAGCCCGAGGCAAACAGGATGCCGGCCAGGCCGATGAAGGACGCCGCGCTCATCCAGTCGGCGGCAATCGCCATGCCGTTGAACAGCGCCGGCACGCGCCGCGAGGCAACGTAGTACTCGTTCAGGTCAGAGGTGCGGCAGATCAGGCCGATGCAGGCATAGATCGCGATGGTGATGAAGAGGAAGACGTAGCCGAGCCACAGCGCATCGGCATTGGACTTTTCAAGCAGCCCCATCATGCCGACGAAGCCGAACAACCCTAGCGTGAACAGGCCGTAGTACAGCAGCAACCGTCGGCGAAAGCGCGACTGGGCTTCAGGCATTGGGGACGGTCCGTGGTCGGTGGGGGGCTATCGTAACAAACCCGCCGGCGCGCGGGAACGCGGCGGCGGGTTCAAGGGCTCGATCGGGCCGAAGCCAGACGATCACTGCGCCTGCTTGAGCTGCTCCAGGATGGCCGGATTCTCCAGCGTCGAGGTGTCCTGCGTGATCTCCTCGCCCTTGGCCAGCGACCGCAG
>NZ_JBYTAG010000084.1:0-27777 GCF_058787995.1 Cupriavidus sp. FW305-27 | reverse complement strand
CCGCCTTCTTCGTAGTTGAGGACGAACTGCAGCGCAACGCGCGCACCGCCCGGCCAGCGGGCGTGCGGCGGCCGGGCACCATATCCGATGAGATCGCGTGGATAGTTATCTTTTGTCATGTGTCTTTGCTTGCTTCAGGAAAACGCCCGGCACCGCCGCGCCGCCCGCAAGCGCCGACCATCACGCAATGAACGTGCCAGTCGTGCCGGCGGCGGTGCCGGATACTTCGATACCGTTGCTTCAGTTACTCGGTGCCGTGCGAGTTGGCGGCGGCGTTGCGCATGGCCTCCTCGCGCGACTGGATGCCGTTGTAGAACAGGTTCAGCGCCACGGCCACGATCGTGCCCAGCACGATGCCGCTGTGGGTGAACGGCCCGGTCCACTTCGGCAGGTACTGGAAGAAGGTCGGTGCCAGCGTCGGGATCATGCCGGCGCCGATCGAGATGGCGACGATGAACAGGTTGTGGCGGTTGCGGTTGAAATCGCACGAACCCAGGATGCGGATGCCGGTGGCGGCCACCATGCCGAACATCACGATGCCGGCGCCGCCCAGCACGAACTGCGGCACCGAGGCCACCACGTGGGCCATCTTGGGGAACAGGCCGAAGGCGATCAGGATGATGCCGCCGGCAGCCGCCACGTAGCGCGAGCGCACGCCGGTCACCGTCACCAGGCCCACGTTCTGCGAGAACGAGGTATACGGGAAGGTGTTGAAGATGCCGCCGATCACGGTGCCCAGGCCGTCAGCGCGCAGGCCGCGGGTCAGGTCCTCGTTGCTCAGCTTCTTGCCGGTGATGTCGGACAGCGCCAGGAACATGCCGGTGGACTCCACCAGCGTAATCAGCATGACGATGCACATCGACAGGATGGCGGTCACTTCGAAGGTCGGCATGCCGAAGTGCAGCGGCGTGATGACGGCAACGAAGCTGGCTTCATCCAGGCCTTCGAAGGACACCTTGCCCATCGCCATCGCCACCAGCGTGCCGGCGATGATGCCCAGCAGCACTGCGCAGTTGGCCACCAGGCCACGGCCGTACTTGGTCAGCAGCAGGATGATCAGCAGCGTCAGGCCGGCAATGCCGAGGTTGGCCAGGTCGCCGTAGGCGAGGTTGGGCACCTCCTTGACCACGCCGTCGATCACGGCACGGGTGGTGGGCTGGCCGCCGGCCGCCCAGTTGATGCCCACGCGCATCAGCGACACGCCGATCAGCGTGATCACCGTGCCGGTCACCACCGGCGGGAACAGTCCCAGCATGCGCCCCATCATCGGCGCGATCAGGATGCCGAATATCCCCGATGCGATCACCGCGCCATAGATGCCGAGCAGGCCGACATTGGGATCGGTGCCGATGGCGATCATCGGCGCCACCGAGGCGAAAGTCACGCCCATCATCACCGGCAGGCGGATGCCGAACTTCCAGAAACCAAAGGCCTGGATCAGCGTGGCCAGGCCCGCGGCGAACAGGTCGGCGTTGATCAGGAACGCCAGCTGGTCCTTGGGCAGCTTGAGCGCGCCACCAACGATCAGGGGCACGGCAACCGTGCCGGCGTACATCACCAGAACGTGCTGCAACCCGAGCGCGAGCAGGCGCCCGGAAGGCAAACGCTCGTTGGTGAGGTCCGTCGGGACCGTGGTGCTTGCGGAATTCATGGGTGCGTCTCCTCTCCTTTGGTTTGATGGGAACACCACTGCCATGGCCCCGGTCCTGGATCCCGGAGGGTCTCCGGACCGTTATCTGCCTGTCGTCTCAGCACTCTCGTCGGTGAGCCGGGTGCTGTTTGCCGATCAGGTCTGGCCTTGTAGTTGGGGGCAGGGGCGGGAACACCGTGCTAGGTGGAGCGGCCTAGCACGCTGCGAAGATCGAAGTTGCCCGGCTCGTCCGGCTGCACGCGGTCGGCGCAGGCGCCAAGGTGGTGCGCCATGCGCGACTGGGCCAGCGCGGCATTGCCCTGTTCGAGTGCGTCGAGGATCTCTTCGTGTTCATCGAACGAGCAGGCGTTGTTGCCCGGGGCTTCCACGCTGGCGATCATCAGCGTGGTGCGCGACACCAGCCGGCGCATCATGTTGACCAGCAGCGCATTGCCCGACAGTTCCGCCAGCGCCGTATGGAACTCGGCGGACAGGCGGATCCATTTGGGCCGGTCATGCGTGAGGAAGGCCTGGCGCTCGCTGGCCACCATCTGGCGCAGCGGCGCGATCACGGCCTTGACGTCGGGCATGCCGGCAAGCTTTTCCAGCACCGCGCGTTCCAGCATCTGGCGCAGCTCGAACATGTCGTGCGCTTCGTCGGTGGAGGGGCTGGCGATAAAGGCGCCGCGGTTGGGTTCGAGGTCGACCATGCCGTCGGCGGCCAGGTGCGACAGCACCTTGCGCACCGTGTGTCGCGCGGTGGCATAGATCTCGCAAAGGGAATGCTCGGTCAGCTTGGTGCGCGGCGGCAGCCGGTGCTCCATGATCGCGTCGTAGATCTCGTGATACATGCGCTCTTCGACCGAGCCCTTGCGTGCGGGCCTGGCGGGCTTGCCCGCCTGGATTTCGGTCGGCTCGGCGTCGGCCTTGGTTTCGGCGTTGGCGGCAATCAGCTTCAGGCTCTTGGACATCGTGGCACCAGCAGTCAGGCGGGGCACCGCAAATCCTGAGCATCAGGCAGCGGTGATCCAAAAATTGTTGACAATTATTTGGTTACTGCCTCAATATTGTCAACAAAACTGACTCAGGTTTTCGACAACTCAGGGAAATCCCTGAATTGCCAACCGGGTAGTGCAGGCGCATTGTCGCCACGCACCACCCAGCGCCGGGATGCGTTACCAGACGTACCGAGCGGGCACCATTCCAACAAATGGTGCTAGTGAAGGCAGCGGCGCCCCTCACAACCCAATCGCCTAAGGAAAAACACGATGGGACGCTTGACCACACACGTACTCGACACCGCTGCCGGCACGCCCGGCAAGGGCATGTCGGTTACTCTTCATAAAATTGTCGACAATCGCCGCGAAACCCTGAAGACAGTCGTGACGAACCACGACGGCCGTTGCGACCAGCCGCTGCTGGAAGGTGCGGACTTCGCCGTTGGCGTGTACGAGCTGGAATTCGCCGCGGGCGACTACTTCCGCGCGCAAGGCACGCAGCTGCCCGAGCCGGCTTTCCTGGACGTGGTGCCCCTGCGCTTCGGCATTGCCGATGTCAACGCGCACTACCACGTGCCCCTCCTGGTCTCGCCCTGGTCGTACTCGACCTACCGCGGCAGCTGAAGCGGTGGCATAGGGAAACAGGAGACAAGACATGGAAGGCTACATTCTCGACTGGGCCAATCTGCTGCTGCGCTGGGTGCACGTCATCACGGCGATCGCGTGGATCGGCTCCTCGTTCTATTTCGTCTGGCTCGACAACAGCCTGACCCGTCCCACCGATCCTGACCTGCAGGAGAAGGGTGTCGGCGGCGAGCTGTGGGCCGTGCACGGCGGCGGTTTCTACAACCCGCAGAAATACCTGACCGCACCCAAGACGCTGCCTGAGAACCTGCACTGGTTCTACTGGGAGTCGTATTCCACGTGGATGACCGGCTTCGGCCTGCTGGTGGTGCTGTACCTGTTCAACGCCAGCACGTTCCTGATCGACAAGAACGTCTACGACATGTCGCCCGGCGCGGCGGTCGGCCTGGCGCTGTCCTACCTGGCCGCGGGCTGGGTGGTCTATGACGTGATCTGCCGCGTGTTCGGCAAGAGCGACAAGACCGTGGGCGTGCTGGTGGCGATCTACGTGGCCGTGGCTGCCTACGTGGCGTGCCACCTGTTCTCGGGCCGTGCGGCGTTCCTGCTGACCGGTGCGATGATCGCCACCATCATGAGCGCCAACGTGCTGGTGTGGATCATCCCGGGCCAGCGCAAGGTGGTTGCCGCGCTGCGCGCGGGCCAGCCGGTCGATCCGGTCCATGGCAAGAACGCCAAGCAGCGCAGCGTGCACAACACGTACTTCACGCTGCCGGTGCTGTTCGCGATGCTGTCGAACCACTACAGCATGACCTACAGCTACAAGTACAACTGGGCCGCGCTGATCCTGATCATGCTCGCCGGTGTGCTGATCCGCCAGTTCTTCATCCTCAAGCACAAGGGCAAGATCAACGTGGCCTGGCCCGCAGCCGGCGTTGCCGTGCTGGCCGTGGTCGCCGTGCTGATCGCGCCGCAACCGCGCCCGGCCGTGGCCAAGGCAGAAGGTGGTGAAGCCGCCACCGCCGTCAGCTTTGCCAAGGTGCAGGAAGTGATGAACGCACGCTGCGTGCAGTGCCACGCCGAGCAGCCGAAGATGATGCCGACCGCAGCCAAGGGCATCAAGCTCGATACCGCGGAAGACATCAAGGCCCACGCGCAGCTGATCTACCAGCAGGCCGTGCAGCAGAAGGCGATGCCGCTGGGCAACGTGACGCAGATCACCGACGACGAACGCGCCCTGCTGGGCCAGTGGTTCGAAGGCGGTGCCAAGACCACCAACTGAGGGTGGCCTGATCTGAAAGGCATCAGGGCCGGCGCGTGCCGCCGGCCCGCGAATTCCGAGCATCGGTGATCGACGGTCCGGAGGGTTGTGCAGTTGGCAACCGTCAGTACCGGACCGGCGAGGGTTTGAACGGGGCCTTGTGCCCCGTTTTTTTTCGGCGACTTATCCGCCGATATTCAGCAACGCCAGCACCCCCAGCACCAGGAAAATCCCCGCCGCGATCTTGTGCACCAGTCCGATCGGCATCTTGTTGGCAAACTTGTCGCCAAGCAGGACCGCCGGCGCATTGGCGACCATCATGCCGAAGGTGGTGCCGGCCACCACGGCAATCACCGCATCGCTGAAGCGCGCGGCCAGCGCCACGGTGGCGATCTGGGTCTTGTCGCCCATCTCGGCAAAGAAGAAGGCCACGATGGTGGTGCCGAGGATACCAAGGGCGCCCTTGACCGGCCTGGCTTGTTCGGCGTCGTCGAGCTTGTCGGGGATCAGCATCCATGCCGCCATTGCGATAAAGCCCAGGCCCAGGATCCAGCGCAGCAGGCTTTCGCCCAGCACATGCGTGATCCAGCCGCCGAGCGCACCGGCAAAGCCGTGGTTGAACAGCGTGGCGATCAGGATGCCAAGGATGATGGGAACGGGCTTGCGGTAGCGCGCGGCCAGCACCAGCGACAGCAATTGCGTCTTGTCGCCCATTTCAGCGAGGGCGACGATGCCTGTGGAGACGAGGAAGGCTTCCATATTGGTCTTGTGGGGTAACTGGGCCGCAATGCATCGCGAGATGCCAATGACGCACACCTTTCCCGGCCCGGCCAGAAAGGTATGGTCATCGGTCTCGCCAGGCTGGACGCTGCCGGGTCCGTATCAGTACGGCCGGGCGGGTCCGGAGCTGCGCACGCCATAACCGCAAGCGGTCAAGTCTGTTGACGTACGCCCCTGTCCCCCGGAGTCCGCATTGCGCGGCGCGGTGAGAGCAGGGCGGCTACTCCCCAATGGAAGCGGCAATTATAGCGGCGGGGGGGGGGGGCTGGCGCCCACCTCCCCCCGCCACAAGGCCTGCACCCTCAGCCGGGTACAGGCGCGTTGTCGCTGGTCTGGCGGCCGCGGAAATCGGTCCAGCACAGGGCCTTGAAGTCATAGAGCTTGCAGCGGCGCGCGGTATCGAAATACCAGCGCCAGGAGAAGTTCTCGATGATGATGCGGCCCGGCAGCGCGTGCTCCAGCAGTGCCTGGGCGCGCTTGAGGCGGTACAGCGGCACGCTCATGTCGACGTGGTGCGCGGTGTGTTCCATGATGTGGTGCAGCGCCGCGCCGATGCCGTGCCGGAAGCGCAGGTGCACGGTGGTCGAGACAAAGGGCTGTGCCTTGGCCCACATGGCCTTGGTGTCATACCAGGCGACGCTGGTGTGGGTGTGGTGCACATACAGCACGAAGCCGACGGTGACGTTCCAGACCAGGAATGGCAGCACAAAGCCCGCGCCGGTCAGCAACCACACCGACTGCTCCGTGGCCAGCGCCAGGCCTGCCAGCGCGCCGATCCAGGCCAGCCCGAAGGCGGCTACCAGCACACAGTCGCCGGTGAAGATCGGGCGGCGCGTAGCCATCTGGCGCTTGCTGGGGAAGAACATCTTGCACCACCAGATTTCCACCAGGTAGTACAGGCCCGCGCCGAAGCCGGTGCGGTAGATGCGCTCCATCACGCGGCGCCAGCGCGGCAGCGCGTTGAATTCTTCCAGCGAGTAGGGCGCCCAGACGAAGTCGAAGCCCTTCAGGTTGGTATAGCCATGGTGCACCACGTTGTGGCCGACTTCCCACAGGCTGTACGGCGTCAGCGAGGGCAGGAAGGTGAGCCGGCCCAGCCACTTGTTCAGGCCGCGGCGCGGGGTCAGGCTCTGGTGGCAGGCATCGTGGCCGATGATAAACAGGCGCGCGATGATCAGCCCGGCCAGCACGCCCAGCGCCAGCTTGGCGGCCCAGTGCTGCGCCAGCACCACGCCGGCCAGCACGGCGCCGAACAACAGGTAGTCGAAGGCGAACAGCAGCAGTGCGCGCGGCGTGCTGCGCTGGCCCAGCGGGATCAGCCAGCCGCGGATGATCTTGCGCGAGGGCAGCGGGGCGTCCGGCGCAATCGGCTCCGGCAGCGGGGCGTGGTTGGGCGCGCCCTTGCGCGCGGCATGGGGCACGTCATGCGGGCCACTGGCGCGCTCAGGGGCGTGAGCGGCGGATTGGGAAGCGGTCATGCGGAACCTTCTGATTGCGGTCGGATGGGTAAGGGCGCACGGCGCGCAGAACGGCCGCGGCGGAACCGCAAGGTTAGAAGGCTTTGTCGAAGACGGCCTTGACGGTCGTCAAGCCGGAGGCGGGGGCGAAGCGGTAAAAGCGCGCCCGCCGCATGGCGGCGGGCGGCTGCTGGCCAGGTGACGGATCAGGCGGCCGGCACGTGGGCGGCCTCGCCCATCACATAGACGCTGTCGATGACGCGGTCGTCGCCCAGCATGGCAAAGGCGAACAGCTCTTCTTCCAGCGTTTCCGAGCGGTTGCTGCGGCGGGCGATCAGCGGCGTGGCCTTGGGGTCCAGCACGATGAAATCGGCCTCGCAGCCAACGCTGAAGCTGCCGACGCGGTCGGTCCAGCCCAGCGCCTCGGCCGCGGCACGGGTGGCCAGGTAGAACATGCGCAGCGCGGTCAGGTAGTAGCCGCCCATGCGCGCCACCTTGTGCGCCGCGTTCATGGTGCGGAACATCGAGAACGAGGTGCCGCCGCCGACGTCGGTGGCCAGCGTCACGTTCAGGCGGTTGGCGTCGGACTGGTGGAAGTCATAGAAGCCGCTGCCCAGGAACAGGTTGGAGGTGGGGCAATGCGCCACCGCGGCGCCGCTGTCGGCCAGGCGCCGGCGGTCGTCCTGGTCCAGGTAGATGGCGTGGCCGTACATCGCGCCCGGGCGCAGCAGGCCGTAGCGGTCGTACACGTCCAGGTAGCTGCGCGCGTCCGGGAACAGCTCGGCCACCCATTTGACCTCGTCGCGGTTCTCGGCCACGTGGGTCTGGATAAAGGCGTCCGGGTAGGCGCGCGCCAGTTCGCCGCAGGCGGCCAGCTGCGCCTCGGTCGAGGTCGGGGCAAAGCGCGGTGTGATGGCGTAGGCCAGGCGTCCCTTGTTATGCCAGCGCGAGAGCAGGTCGGCGGAGTCCCGGGCACCGGTCTCGGCCGTATCGCGCAGGAATTCCGGGCAGTTGCGGTCCATCATCACCTTGCCCGTGACCATGCGCAGGTTGCGCGCCTCGCTTTCGGCAAAGAGGGCCTCGGCGGAGGCCTTGTGCACCGTGCTCCAGACCACCGCGCTGGTGGTGCCGTTGCGCAGCAGTTCCTCGGTGAAGAAGCCGGCCACGCCGCGCGCGTAGTCGGGATCGGCAAAGCGGCGCTCTTCGGGGAAGGTGTAGGTCTCGAGCCAGTGCAGCAGGCCCGGCGACGGCGACGCGATCATGTCGGTCTGCGGGTAGTGCACGTGGGTGTCGATAAAGCCGGGCACGATCAGCTTGCCGCGGTGGTCGACGATCTCGGCGTCGGCCGGAATGCGCGCAGCCAGCTGCGTATAGTCGCCGGCAGCGGCGATGCGCCCGTTGGTGACGATCAGCACCCCGTCGTCCCAATACTGATATGCATCCTCATGGAATTGCGGATCGCGCAGGAAATGCAGCACGCGGCCGCGAATGGCACGGGTGAGGGAGTCAGTCTTGGGGTTGGTCGTCATGGTGTGTCTCTTGTGGCCGGCCCGCGCGGAACGGCATGGTTCAAGCAGCGGGCCGGGCTATTGGCATGCGCCGCGCTCAGGCCGCTGGGGCCGTTGCGGGCGGGGACTTGGGCGGGCTCGACCAGAAGTGGTCGACTTCCGCCAGGAATTCGGCCTTCTGCATGGCAGGCAGGAAGGCCGCTTCAAAGCTGTTGCGGGCAAGCTTGTGGGCATCGGCCGCGTCCAGCGGCAGCGCCTCGAAGGTGGCTTCCCAGTTGGCGTTCATATAGCCGCCGAAGTAGGCAGGATCGTCCGAATGCAGCGTGATCACCACGCCGGCATCGAGCATGCGCTTGAGCGGGTGGTCGCGCAGGTCCGGGTAGACCTTGAGCTTGACGTTCGACAGCGGGCACACGGTCAGCGCCACGCGCTCGCGCGCCAGGCGTTCCACCAGCGCCGGATCGTCGATGGCGCGCACGCCGTGGTCGATACGCTGCGCCTTGAGGATGTCGAGCGCGTCGGTGACGTATTGCGCCGGACCTTCCTCGCCCGCGTGGGCCACCAGGTGCAGGCCCAGCTCGCGCGCCCTGGCGAACACGCGCGCGAACTTCTCGGGCGGGTTGCCTCGCTCGGACGAATCCAGGCCCACGCCGACAAAGCGGTCGCGGTAGGGCAGCGCGGCCTCCAGCGTGGCGAAGGCGTCTTCCTCCGGCAGATGGCGCAGGAAGCACAGGATCAGGCTGCTGGAGAAGTCATATTCGGTGCGCGCCTGGGCCAGGGCATCGGCGATGCCGTCGATCACCACGCCGATGGGCACGCCGCGCGCGGTATGGGTCTGCGGATCGAAGAAGATCTCGGCGTGGCGGACGTTGTCGGCGACGGCGCGCTTGACGTAGTCCATGGTCATGTCGAAGAAATCTTCCTCGGTCAGCAGCACGCTGGCGCCGGCGTAGTAGATGTCCAGGAACGACTGCAGGTCGGTGAAGGCGTAGGCGGCGCGCAGCGCCTCGACGCTGGGATAGGGCAGCGCCACCTGGTTGCGCTGCGCGAGCCGGAAGATCAGTTCCGGCTCAAGCGTGCCTTCGATATGCACATGCAGTTCGGCCTTGGGAGTGCGGCGGATCTGTTCCGCGAGCGCGGCATCGATGGTCATGGGGGCCTCGTTTCTGGGCTTTTCTGTGCCTGCCGGCGGGGCCGGCGGCACGGGTTCAGGGATGCACCGCCTCCGGGCGGCCCAGACGCAGCGCGGCAAGGCGCTGTTCGCGGACCTGGAGCAGCTGGGCGACGATGGCTACCGCAATCATAGCCGGAGCCTTGTCGGTAATCCCGGGAACCCCCATGGGGCATGTCATTTCCGCAAACCGGGCCGGGTCGATGCCGTGCTCGGCCATGCGGTGTTCAAAGCGCGCGCGCTTGGTCTTGGAGCCGATCAGGCCGAAGTAGGCGAAATCGGTGCGCTTGAGGATTTCTTCGCACAGGGTCTGGTCCAGCGCATGGCTGTGCGTCATGACCAGGAAGTAGCTGCCCGCGGGCGCCTGCGCCACTACCGCTTCGGGCGTGTCGCTGGCCTCGGCCTCGACATTGTCGGGCAGCCCGCCGGGGAACAGCGTGTCGCGCTCGTCGACCCAGTGCACGCGGCACGGCAGCGTGGCCAGCACCTTGACCAGTGCATGGCCGACATGGCCCGCGCCAAACAGCACCACGTGCATGGTGTCGGGCACCAGCGTATCGGTCCAGCTGCCGTCGGCGTGCAGCGTTACGCCGGGGGTCACGGCATGGCTGTCGCCATGGGTGATCGCGCCGCTGGCCGGCACCTGGCGCTGCAGTGCCTTGCCGGCGGTGAAATTGCGTTCGACCGCGTCAAGCCAGTGCAGGTCGGCTTCGCCCAGCACCTCGAATGCGAGCTGCACCACGCCGCCGCAGCACTGGCCCAGTGCCGGCCCGAGCGGGATGCGCTCGATCCGGCGTTGTTCACCGCGCACCAGCATCTCGCGCGCGATATCCATGCCGCGCCACTCCAGGTGGCCGCCGCCGATGGTGCCGACCAGGTCGTCGGCGCTGACCAGCATGCGGATGCCGGCCTCGCGCGGGGCCGAGCCCTTGACCTCGACGATGGTGACCATCGCCGCCGGCAGGCCGGCGCGCACCATGCGGGCGGCGTCGGCGAAGCGGAAGGGTTTGAGCGGTGCGTCCTGCATGTCGGGGGCCTTGTCGGTGTTGCCTGGTTGCTGCTTGATGCTGTGGTGCTGCCTGCGCTGTGTCATCGCAAGGGTGGCGCGCGCCTGCTTCTTCCACCGGCCCCATGCCCGTCAACGCGGCCAAGGGGGGAAAGTCCGGGGGCGCCCGCAGGCGCGCGCTTCCTGCGATCGTTCCGCCAGCTCAGGCTGGCTGCGCCGCGGCTTCGCGCACGGCGTCGACGGCGTCCAGGATCGCCTCGCTGGTGGCCGGGGCCTTCAGCGGCGGGTTGATGCGGTAGTCGCCAACGGCAGCCACGGCGTCGCGGATCGCGAAGAACACCGAGAACGGCAGCAGCAGCGGCGGCTCGCCCACGGCCTTGGAGCGGTGGATGCTGTCCTCGACGTTGCGGTTCTGGAACAGGCGCACGTTGAATTCCTCCGGGCAGTCGTTGACCGTCGGGATCTTGTACGTGGACGGGGCGTGCGTCATCAGCTTGCCGTCCTTGTTCCACCACAATTCCTCGGTGGTCAGCCAGCCCATTCCCTGGATAAAAGCGCCCTCGACCTGGCCGATGTCGATCGCCGGGTTCAGCGAGCGGCCGGCGTCGTGCAGCGCGTCGGCGCGCAGCAGCTTCCATTCGCCGGTGAGCGTGTCGACCAGCACCTCAGAGCACGCGGCACCGTAGGCGAAGTAGTAGAACGGGCGGCCCTGCAGCTTGCTCTGGTCCCAGTGCAGCTTGGGCGTGGTGTAGAAGCCGTCGGACCACAGCTGCACGCGCGCCACGTAGGCTTCGCGCGCCAGCTCGCCGAACGACACGCGCAGCTCGCCGGCGCTGACCAGGTCATCGTTGAAGCGCACCTCGGACGGCTCCACGCCGGCCTTGCGCGCGGCAAACACGGCCAGGCGCTCGCGGATCTGGCGCGCGGCGTCCTGCGCGGCCTTGCCGTTCAGGTCGGCACCGGTGGAAGCTGCGGTGGCCGAGGTATTGGCCACCTTGCTGGTATCGGTCGCGGTCACGCGCACGCGTTCCATGCGGATGCCGAGCTCATGCGCCACCACCATCGCCACCTTGGTGTTCAGGCCCTGGCCCATCTCGGTGCCGCCGTGGTTCACCAGCACCGAGCCGTCGTTGTAGACGTGCACCAGCGCGCCGGCCTGGTTGAAGTGGGCCACGTTGAACGAGATGCCGAACTTCACCGGGGTGATGGCGATGCCCTTCTTCAGCACCGGGCTGGTGGCGTTGAACGCGCGCGTGGCCTCGCGGCGGGCGCGGTATTCGCTGCTGGCCACCAGTTCGTCGATCAGCTCGTGGATGACGTTGTCTTCCACGGTCTGGCCGTAGGGCGTGACGTTGTTCTCGGTCTTGCCGTAGAAGTTGGCGCGGCGCACGTCCAGCGAATCCTTGCCGACCGTGCGGGCGACATTGTCCAGGATGTACTCGACCGCGAACGCGCCCTGCGGGCCGCCGAAACCGCGGAAGGCGGTATTGCTCTGCGTGTTGGTCTTGCCGCAGTAGCCGTCGATCTGCACGTTCGGCAGCCAGTAGGCATTGTCGAAGTGGCAGATGGCGCGGGTCATCACCGGGCCCGACAGGTCGGCCGAGAAGCCGGCGCGCGACACCATCTCGACCTTGACGCCCTCGATATGGCCTTCATCGTCGTGGCCCACGGTGTAGTCGAACACGAAGTCATGGCGCTTGCCGGTGATCATCATGTCGTCGTCGCGGTCCGGGCGCAGCTTGACCGGGCACATCAGCTTCCAGGCGGCCAGCGCGGCGCAGCAGGCGAACAGCGCCGACTGCGACTCCTTGCCGCCGAAGCCGCCGCCCATGCGGCGGCATTCGACCAGCACCTGGTGCGCCTGCCAGCCGAGCATATGGCACACCGCGTGCTGCATTTCGGTCGGGTGCTGGGTCGAGCACCACACTTGCATGCCGTCGTTCTCGCGCGGCGCGGCGTACGAGATCTGGCCTTCCAGGTAGAACTGCTCCTGGCCGCCCAGGTGGATCTTGCCGCTGTCCTGGTGGGCCGCGCTTGCGATGCGCGCAGCGGGCTCGCCGCGCGTCAGGTGCATCGGCGGCAGCACATAGCTGCCGGCCTCGTGCGCGGCTTGCGGCGACAGCACCGGGGGCAGGTCTTCGTAGTCGATGGTGCCCAGGCGGGCGGCGCGGCGCGCGGCGTCATGCGAGGTCGCCACCACGATAAAGACCGGCTGGCCGATGAACTGGACCACGTCGCGCGCCAGGATCGGGTCGTCGTGGATGATCGGGCCGCAGTCGTTGGTGCCGGGGATGTCGTCCACCGTCAGCACGTCGACCACGCCGGGCGCGGCGCGCACCTTGTCGAGCGAGATCGACTTGATGCGGGCGTGCGCGCGGGTGCTCATGCCGAGCGCGGCGTGCAGCGTGCCGGCCAGCTCGGGGATGTCGTCCGTGTAGGTGGCGGTGCCGGCCACGTGCAGGTGGGCGGATTCATGCGGACGCGAGATGCCGACCTGCGAGACCTGTTCGGCGGTGGCGTCGAGCAGGAAGGGTTCGGTTTGCTTGTTCATGCCGATGCTTTCCTTTTTCTCTGGCTCAGGCCGTGGCGGTTTCAGTGGCGCCGGCGCCGATGGCGCGGACGTTGACGGCTGCCGCGGGCAGCGCTTCGGCGCGGGTCTCCAGCCAGAAGCGGTACAGCAGGTTGGCGGCACCGCGGCTGCGGTAAGACGCGGTCGCGCGCATGTCGGACAGCGGCGTGTAGTCCTGCGCCAGCGCGGCCATGCCGGCGCGGGCGGTGGCTTCATCCCACGGCTGGCCGGTCAGGGCCGCCTCGGTGGCGGCGGCGCGCTTGGGCGTGGCGGCCATGCCGCCGAAGGCGATGCGCGCCTGCGTGACGAGGCCGTCCTGCACGGTGATGCCGAATGCGGCACACACGGCGGAAATATCCTCATCAAAGCGTTTGGACAGCTTGTAGGTGCGGAAGTGCTGCGGGCCGGCCACCGGCACGCGCAGCGCGGCGACGAATTCGCCCGGCTGCATCGCGGTCTTCTGGTAGGCCAGGTACAGGTCTTCCAGCGGCAGCGTGCGGCGCGTCTCGCCGTGCTGCAGCACCACTTCCGTGCCCAGCGCGATCAGCGCCGGCATCGAGTCGCCGATGGGCGAACCGTTGGCGATATTGCCGCCCAGCGTGCCGGCATTGCGGATCGGCAGCGAGGCAAAGCGCTTCCACATCTCTTCCAGCTCGGGGTGTGCGGCGTTGAGTGCGGCGTAGGCCTTTTCCAGCGTCACGGCGGCGCCGATCTCGACCATGCCGTCGCGTTCCTCAATGTGGTTCAGGTCTTCCACCTGGCCCACGTAGAGCAGGTTGCCCAGCTCGCGGAACTGCTTGGTGACCCACAGGCCCACGTCGGTGCTGCCGGCCAGGATGCGGATATCGGGCTGTGCCGCCTTGATCGCGCCGAACTCGGCCGCGCTGCGCGGGGCAAAGAACTCCTGGCCCTGGGCGCGGTAGCGGAAGGTCTCGCCGCGCTTGAGGTTGCGCAGGGTGTCGGCGATCTGCTTGGGGTTGAGCTTGTCCGCCGTAGGGGCGGGCAGGGCCATCATGCGCTCGCCGGCGTCGATGATCGGGCGGTAGCCGGTGCAGCGGCACAGGTTGCCGGTCAGCGCGTCGCAGATGGTCTGGCGCGAGGGCGCTTCGCCGCCCGGGGTGTGCTGCTGGTACAGCGCCCACAGCGACATCACGAAGCCGGGAGTGCAGAAGCCGCACTGCGAGCCGTGGCACTCGACCATGGCTTCCTGCACCGGGTGCAGGTTGCCGTCGGCCTGGCGCAGGTCCTCGACCGTGATCAGGGCCTTGCCGTCGAGCGTGGGCAGGAACTGGATGCAGGCGTTGACCGCCTTGAATTCGACATCGCCGCCGTCCTGCAGCTCGCCGACCACGACGGTGCAGGCGCCGCAGTCGCCTTCGGCGCAGCCTTCCTTGGTGCCGGTGCAGCGCGCGTCTTCACGCAGGTACTGCAGCACGGTGCGGGTAATGGGGGCGTCGGATACTTCCTTGACCTGGCCGCGGTGGAAAAAGCGGATGGTTTGCGTCTCCATGGTCTTCTCTCTCTTGGTGATGGCGGAAACATAGCACCCTGGCCTTTCATGCAATATTCGGCCCAGGTGATATGCCCCATCAGCGGGCGGCCCGATTGGTGCCCCGCCGCACCGCCAGGCGCCCCCCTGGAGGAGGTGATTTGACCGTTTGTGGGGCGCCTGTCATACACTATGCGCCGTTCCCATCCCCCACGCCACCCATCTGGCCCCCGCCGGAGGGCCGCCATCGCCATGCACGGACGCGACCATCTCGATACATATTTGCTGCGGGTGCTTCACACCCTGCTGACCGAGCAGAGCGTGACCCGCACGGCCGTGCGCCTGGGCCAGTCCCAGCCCGCCATCAGCAATACCCTGAAGCGCCTGCGGGAGATCACCGGCGATGCCATTTTGGTGCGGGGCAAAAACGGCATGGTGCCGACCGAGCGCGGCCGCGAACTGCTGGCGCTGGCCGAGCAGAGCCTGGCGGCGATGGACCGCATCGCGCGCCCGCCGCAGCAGTTCGACCCGGCCACCACCACGCGCACCTTCCACCTGGGCGCGCCGGACTACCTGGACGCGTTCTTCCTGCCCAATATCGTCGAGCGCGTGCGCCGGCTGGCGCCGGGCGCCAAGCTGTTCGTGCATCCGATGACGTCGTCGTCGGACTTCCTGGACGACCTGGAGCAGGGGCAGCTCGATATCGTGGTCGGCAACTGGCTGTCGCCGCCTGAGCACCTGCATATCTCGCCGCTGTTCGACGACGAGGTGGTGTGCATGCTGGGCGCGCAGCATCCGCTGGCGCGCAAGGGGCTGACGCTCAAGCACTACCTGGAGATGCCGCACCTGGCCCCGGCGCCGTATGCGTCGATGCAGCGCAGCATGATCGACCAGGCGCTGGCCGAGCAGGGCTACAAGCGCAATATCCAGGTCACGCTGCCGTATTTCGGCCTGGTGCCGTATGTGCTGATGAAGACGGATATGGTCTTTACCACCGGCCGCCAGTTTGCTGCGCACTACGCGCAGTACCTGCCGATCCGCATGGTGCCCTCGCCGGTGTCGTTCCCGCGCATGCGCTTCTACCAGCTGTGGCACGAGCGCTGCCATGCGGCGCCGGATGTGATGTGGATCCGGCGCATGATCGCCGAGGTGGCGGCGGACCTGCCGCAGTTGCCGCGGCTGGAGGCAGAGGCCGGCTGAGCGGGCCGGGCAGCAGGCGAGGGGGCTTACTTTGCCTTGTAGCTCGGGAAGAACAACTGCTCGCCTTCCACCTTGTACCCGGCAATCGCGTCCTGTCCTTCCTTTGACGTGATCCACTCCACCAGCTTGATCGCATCCGTGTGGTTGATACCCGCATGCCTGGCGGGGTTGACCGCGATGATTCCGTACGGGTTGAACATCTTCGGATCGCCTTCGATGGCGATGGCCAGGCCGGTCTTGGCGCGATAGGCGCCGTAGGTGGCGCGGTCCGACAGCGTATAGGCCGGCATCTGCGCGGCCATGGTCAGCACCTCGCCCATGCCCAGGCCGGCGTTGACGTACCACGGCTGGCCCTTGGGCTCGATGCCGAGCTGCTTCCAGTAGTCCTTCTCCATCACGTCGGTGCCGGAGTTGTCGCCGCGCGAGATGAACTTGCTGCTGCTGCCGGCGAGCTTGCGGAACCCCGCCAGCACGTCCTTGCCGCCCTTGACGCCTGCCGGGTCGCTGGCCGGGCCGACCACGATGAAGTCGTTGTACATCACGTCGCGGCGGTTCACGCCGTAGCCGGCCGCGACAAAGGCGTCTTCCACCTTGCGCGCGTGCACCAGCAGCACGTCGACGTCGCCCATCTCGCCCATCTTCATGGCCTTGCCCGAGCCGACCGCGATCACCTTCACGGTGACGCCCGCCTTTTGCTCGAAGCGCGGCAGCAGGTATTTCAGCAGGCCCGAGTTCTCGGTGCTGGTGGTGGTGGCCAGCTTCAGTTCCCCGGCATGGGCCGCCGACAGCAGGCCTGCGCAGGCCATCGCAACGAGATGGCGCGCTGGGCGGCGCAGGCGTTGGGCAAGGCGAGGCGACATGCGGTGGCTCCTTTGTATTATGTTTTTCCAGACATAATTGCTTTTGCCTTTCGATCTCATGGAGAATGCGGCAAAAGAACATAAGAATGGGGTATTCATTGTGGTCCAGCCGAGATCGACAAGTAAATATGCTGCGGAGGACATATGATCTTCCGCTTTGACCTGTTTCCGGTGATCGCGCCAGACGACAATCCGCGCGCGAATGGCAAGGTGTTCCAGCTGCTCAAGGCCGTGCGCGAAACCGGGTCGCTGCACCGCGCCGCGCGCGAGATCGGCTTGTCGTACCGCCATGCCTGGGGCGTGATGCGGACCTGGGAGGAAATGCTCGGGCGCAGCGTGCTCGATATGGAGCGCGGCCGCGGTGCCTCGCTGACCCGCTTCGGCGAACGCCTGCTGCGCGCCGAGCTGCGCCTGCGCGAATCGGTCGACCCGGTGGTGCAGAAGGCCATGGCGGACTTCATTGCCGAGCTGGACGATGCCCAGCAGCCGCAGTCGCAGGTGCATTTCACCGGCAGCCATGACCCGGCGGTGGAGGTGCTGGCCGCCGCACTGGGCGAGGCAGGAACCTCGCTGCAGCTCGATACGGTGTTTTGCGGCAGCGTGGAGGGGCTGATTTGCCTGCAGGAGCGGCAGTCGGAACTGGCCGGCTTCTATGTCTCGCCGGTGCAGACCGCGGGCTCGGTCGCGCATGTGACGCTGCGCAAGTGGCTGCGGCCGGCCGCGGTGCGGCTGCTGCGGCTGGCTTGGCGCGAGCAGGGCCTGATCCTGGCGCCGGAGGTGGCGCGCGAGGTGCATGACCTGCGCGACCTGGCGCGCACCCAGGCGCGCTTCGTCAACCGGCAGCGCAGTTCGGGCACGCGCATGCTGTTCGACCAGCTGCTGGCCGCGCAGGGCCTGTACCCCGACCAGATCGCCGGCTACGACGAGACCGAGTTCAGCAACGAGAAGGTGGCCGAGGCCGTGCACGGCGGCCGCGCGCAGGTGGGCTTCGGGCTGCGCATGAATGCCGAGGCCCATGGGCTGGCCTTTGTGCCGTTGACGCGCGAGGCCTACTACCTGGCGCTGCGCAAGAACGACCAGACCGCCGGCTGGATGGCAGCACTGCTGGCGCTGCTGGCCGACCCGGCCTTTGCCCGGCGCATCGAAACGCTGCCCGGCTACACCATGGCCGAGCCGGCCGGCATCCTGACCCCGCAGGAGGCGTTGCCGTGGTTCGGGCCGGGCGGCAAGGAGGACGCCTGAGGGCGAGCCGGGCGGCATGACGCCGACGGGCGCGCGGCTGCGCGGCCCGGTCCGTATTACACTCCCTGCCAGGCGCACCGCGGTTTTGCATCGGCTTGCGCCAGACCCTTGCAAGGAGCGCCATGCTGGAAACCGCCGCGCTGGCCGCGGGCATGTCCTGGGCCAGCGGCTTTCGCCTCTACCTTGCGGTGCTGGTCGCCGGCGTGCTGGCGCGCCTGGGCTGGCTGGACCTGCCGCCCGGGCTGCAGCCGCTGGAATCCTGGTGGGTCATCGGCGTGGCCGCCGTGCTGGCCGTGGCCGAATTCGTCGCCGACAAGGTGCCCGCGTTCGATACCGTCTGGGACGGCATCCATACCTTTATCCGCATTCCCGCCGGCGCGATCCTGGCCGCCGCCGCCTTCGGCCAGCTGGATCCGCAGTGGATGGTGGCGGCAGGGCTGATCGGCGGCACGCTGGCCGGCACCGCGCATGCGGTCAAGGCGGGCACGCGCGCGCTGATCAATGTGTCGCCGGAACCGTTCTCCAATTGGACGGCCTCATTCACTGAAGACCTGACCGCGACCGGCAGCCTGCTGCTGGCGTTCTTCCTGCCGGTGGTGTTCCTGGTCTTGCTGGTGGTCTTCCTGCTGGTGTCGGTGTGGCTGCTGCCGAAATTGTGGCGCGGCGTGCGCCGGCTGCATGCGAGCCTGCGCGGCAAGACCGAGCGGCCTGGCACACCGCGCTAGCTTCCCGGCCATTCCCGTTTTTTTTCGACTGACCCGAGGCGCGCCGCCGCCAGAAACCAAGAACCAAAGCAACCGATGCCTCCCGAGTCCGCCATCGAAGCCCCGGCCACGGCCGCCAACCCCGCCGGCACGCGCCCCGCGCATGGCGGTCGCTTCTCCGCCTGGCGCCAGGCGCTGCGCATGGCGCGGCGCGACTGGATTGCCGGCGAGCTCTACCTGCTGCTGTTTGCGCTGGTGCTGGCCGTGGCCGCGCTGACCAGCGTGGGCTTCATGGCCGACCGCATGCGGCTGGGCCTGGAGCGCGACGCGCGCCAGATGATCGCGTCCGACGTACTGCTGGTGGCTGACCAGCCTTTCGATGCCGCCTTCGCGCAGCGTGCGCAAGCGGCGGGGCTGGCCGTGGCCCAGACCGTCACCTTCCCGAGCATGGCGACTGCCAACGGCAAGGCGCCGGCCGGCGGCGACGCGCCCAGCCAGCTGGCCGCGCTCAAGGCGGTGACCGACGGCTATCCGCTGCGGGGCAAGCTCAAGGTGGCCAGTGCGGCGGGGGCGCCGGATGCGCCCGCCGAAGGCATTCCCGCGCCGGGCACGGTATGGGTCGACGAGGCGCTGCTGGGCGCCCTGGGGGTTGCCGTGGGCGACACCCTGCAACTGGGCAGCCGCAGCTTCCGCATCGACCGCATCATCACGCAGGAGCTTGATCGCGGCACCGGCTTCATGAACTTCGCGCCGCGCGTGCTGATGCCGCTGTCGGACCTGGACAGCACCGGGCTGATCGGCTGGGGCAGCCGCGTGACCTACCGGCTGCTGGTGGCCGGCCCCGACGCCGCCGGCGCTGCCTTCCAGAAATGGGCGCAGGACGAGATCGGACGCCGCAAGCTGCGCAATACCCGGGTCGAGTCGCTGGAGTCGGGCCAGCCGCAGATGCGTGCCACGCTGGACCGCGCCGAGCGCTTCCTGTCGCTGGTGGCGGTGCTGTCGTCGATGATCGCGGCGGTGGCCATCGCCATGTCGGCGCGCCGCTATATGCAGCGCCACACCGATGCCTGCGCGGTCTACAAGTGCCTGGGGCTGTCGCGCGGGCAGATCCTGCGCGCCTTCGGCCTGGAGTTCCTGCTGGTGGGGGCCGCGGGCGCGCTCGCCGGGGTGCTGCTCGGGTACCTGGCGCACTATGGCCTGCTGCTGTCGCTGGGCGGGCTGCTGCGGGTGTCGCTGCCGCAGCCGTCGCTGCTGCCGGCACTGGTGGGCGTGCTGGCGGGGCTGGTGCTGCTGGCCGGGTTCGCGCTGCCGCCGCTGCTGGCGCTGACACGGGTGGCGCCGCTGCGGGTGCTGCGCCGCGATATCGGGTTGCCGCCGGTGTCGGCCTGGGTGGCCTATGCACTGGGCCTGGGCGCCTTTGTCGCGCTGCTGCTGGTGGCGGCGCGCGACCTGCGGCTGGGGCTGACCACCGCGGGCGGCTTTGTCGCCGCGGGCGTGGTCTTCGCGGTGCTGGCGCTGGGGTTGCTGACGCTGCTGTCGCGCCTGCTGCGCGGGCGCCTGCGCGGGCGCGCGGCGATGGGCTGGCGCTTTGCGCTGGCAGTGCTGGAACGCCGCCGCGCGGTCACGGTGCTGCAGACCGTGGCGCTGGCGGTGGGGCTGATGGCGCTGCTGCTGCTCGGCATGACCCGCAACGACCTGGTCGATTCGTGGCGCCAGGCCACGCCGGCCGACGCGCCCAACCGCTTCATCATCAATATCCAGCCGGACCAGCGCGAACCGTTGCGCCAGATGCTGGCCGGCGCCGGCATCAACGACCTGCTCTACCCGATGGTGCGCGGGCGCCTGACCCATATCGGCGAGCGCGCCATCCGCGGCGACAGCTTCGAGGACGGGCGCGCGCGCAACCTGGTCGAGCGCGAATTCAACCTGTCCTATACCGATGCGCTGCCCGAGGGCAACCGCGTGATTGCCGGGCGCTGGTCCAACGGCCCGGACGCCGGCGCCTCGGTGGAAGAGGGCATCGCCAAGACGCTGGGCATCCGGCTTGGCGACACGCTGCGTTTTGACGTGGCCGGCCAGGCGGTGCAGGCCCGCGTGACCTCGCTGCGCAAGCTGGACTGGGGCTCGATGCGGGTCAATTTCTTCGTGATCCTGCCGCCGCAGGCGATGCAGGGGCTGCCCGAGACCTACATCACGTCGTTCCACCTGCCGCCCGCCAGCACGGCGCTGGGCAACCGGCTGATCGCGGCCTTCCCCAACATCACCGTGGTCAATACCGACCTGATCCTGCGCCAGATC
Organism: Cupriavidus sp. FW305-27; assembly: GCF_058787995.1. NCBI lineage: Bacteria > Pseudomonadati > Pseudomonadota > Betaproteobacteria > Burkholderiales > Burkholderiaceae > Cupriavidus > Cupriavidus sp. FW305-27. Next base: position 7,022 of record NZ_JBYTAG010000084.1, on the reverse strand, counting down.
CAGGACATCCTGGACCAGGTGATCGCGGCGGTGGAGTTCCTCTTCGTGTTCACGCTGGCCGCCGGCGTGACCGTGCTGTACGCGGCGCTGTCCGGCGCGCGTGACGAGCGCATGCGCGACGCGGGCCTGCTCAAGGCGCTGGGCGCCTCGGCCGCGCTGGTGCGCCAGACCCAGTACGCCGAGTTCCTGGTGGTGGGCGGCCTGGCCGGATTCCTGGCCAGCCTGGGCGCGATCGCGGTGGGCTGGGGCCTGTCGCAGTTCGTCTTCGATTTCCCGTACCGCTTCAATGCCTGGATCGTGCCGGTGGGCGTGGTTTCTGGCATGCTGTGCGCTTTTGCCGGCGGCTGGCTGGGCCTGCGCGAAGTGCTGCGCCAGCCCGCGCTGGCGACCTTGCGTGATGCCTGAGTGGCTGCGCTGTTTGAGTGTGTGATGAGTACTGAATCCAACGACAAGCCCGGCACGGCCGAGGTGACTGCATTTGAGCTGGTGGGCGGCGAAGCGCGCGTGCGCGAGCTGGTCGACCGCTTCTACGACCTGATGGACCTGGAGACCCAGTTCGCCGGGCTGCGCGCGCTGCACCCGCCCTCGCTGGAGGGCTCGCGCGACAAGCTGTTCTGGTTCCTGTGCGGCTGGCTGGGCGGTCCCAACCACTTTATCGAGCGCTTCGGCCACCCGCGCCTGCGCGCGCGCCATATGCCGTTCGAGATCGGCGTGAGCGAGCGCGACCAGTGGATGCGCTGCATGGCGCTGGCAATGCAGGACATCGGCCTGTCCGAAGACCTGCAGCTGCGCCTGATGCAGGCGTTCTTCCAGACCGCCGACTGGATGCGCAACGTGGCGCGCTGAGGCGCCGCCGCTCCCTTCTTTCAACCGAAAGGTTTCGCAAGTTCATGACAGACCAACTGCCTGAAGACGCCGTGCGTTTGCTCGATTTCTGGTTCGGCCAGCCCGGTTCTGCCGCCTGGAATACCGAGCGCCCGCAATGGTTCACCAAGTCGGACGCCTTCGATGCGCAGATCCGCACCAACTTCCTGTCCGACTGGCAGGTCGCCTGCGACGGGGCCCCGGACGACTGGTCGGTCACGCCCGAAGGCGCTTGCGCGCGCGTGGTGCTGCTGGACCAGTTCCCGCGCAACATGTTCCGCAACGATCCGCGCAGCTTCGGCAGCGATACGCTGGCGCTGGCACTGGCCAGGCGCATCGTCGCCACCGGCATGGACCGCAAGCTGCCGACGGACTACCACCGCATGTTCTGCTACATGCCGTTCGAGCATTCCGAGGCGCTGGAGGACCAGGACGAGGCAGTGCGTCTGATGACGCAGCTGCGCGAGGCCAGCGGCGGCGTGGTTGATGTGGTGGAGTGGGCCGAAAAGCACCGCGCGATCATCGCGCGCTTCGGCCGCTTCCCGCACCGCAATGCGGTGCTGGGCAGGCAGAGCACAGAGCAGGAACTGGCGTTCCTGCGGCAGCCGGGCTCGTCGTTCTGAACCGGGCCGGCAGCAGGGGCGCGCTCAGGTCTTGTCGCGCGCCTGTTGCCACTTGTCGACGCGCACGCGCGGAGCGGCCGCCAGCTGGCCCAGCAGGCCGGCTGGCGTGTCTGCCACATGCAGCAGGTCGGCATGCACCTGCTTCATGAAGCCTTCCCGCACTGCGTGCGCAAGGAAACCCAGCAGGCCGTCGTAGAACCCGTTAACATTCAGCAGGCCCACCGGCTTGTCGTGGTAGCCCAGCTGCAGCCAGGTGAAGGTCTCGAACAGCTCTTCGAAGGTGCCCACGCCGCCCGGCATGGCGATAAAGGCGTCGGCACGGTCCGCCATCATCTGCTTGCGCTCGTGCATGTTGCGCACCACGTGCAGCTCGGTCAGGCCGCGGTGGCCCACTTCCTTCTGCATCAGCGCGTCGGGGATGATGCCGATGGCGCTGCCGCCATGTTCCATCACGGCGTCGGCGACGATGCCCATCAGGCCCACCTTGCCGCCGCCGTACACCAGCGCCAGGCCGCTTTCGGCCAGCGTGCGGCCTAGCAGGCGCGCGCCTTCGGCGTATTCAGGACGGTTGCCGGGGCTGGAGCCGCAATACACGCACACCGATTTCACTTTGCTTCCTTTGCCGCGTCGGCTGCGGCCTTGGCTGCCGCGTAGTCGCGCGCCAGCTGGTCGAATGCGTCCCGGGCCCGGCCGCGCAGGTAGGGCGCCAGGATCGAGAAGATGTGGTAGCTCGATCCGTGCAGGTAGCCGCGAATCTGCTCGGGGTCGTTGTACTGGCGCGGATGCTGCACGAACTGGAACGACAGCCAGTAGGTGGCGATCACCACCATGTTGGTGCAGATGGCCTCGACCTGCTCGGGCGTGGCTTCCATCTCGCCGTCGTCGATGAACTGGCGGCAGATCTCGTGCGCAAAGCGCTTCTTCTGCTCGACGATGCGCTTGAAGTTGGTCTCCAGCATCCGGTTGCGCGCCAGCAGGTCGTTGATGTCGCGGTACAGGAAGCGGTAGTTCCACAGGAACTCGGACATGTACTGCAGGTAGCCCCAGCTTTCGTCCAGCGTGGCCTTGTGGTCGTCCGGCATCTTCAGGCGCCGCTCCATCTCCTGCTCGAAGCGCACGAAGATGGAGTTGATGATGTCGTCCTTGTTGCGGAAGTGGTAGTAGAGATTGCCGGGGCTGATCTCCATGGCTTCCGCAATCGTCGTGGTGGTGACGTTGGGTTCGCCGACTTCGTTGAACAGGCGCAGCGAGACGTCGAGGATGCGGTCCCTGGTGCGGCGGGGGCCGGTTTGCGGTTTCGGTTCCATGGGCGTCCGGGCGATCGGTGCGATCAGTAAGTCGGGGGCAGGGTAGCGATTATAAGCAATCGGCCCGGCCACCCCATCCGGCATCCCCGGCGAGTGACGGATCAGCCCGCCAGCGTCCGCACCCAGCGCACCACGTGCGGCCCGGCGATGGCGACCCAGGTGCCGCCGCACAGCACCAGCGCCAGCATTACCGCGGCGCTGCCGAAATCCTTGGCACGCTTGGACAGGCTGTGCCGCTCCAGCGAAATGCGGTCGATTGCCGCCTCGACGCTGGAATTGAGCAACTCGACGATCAGCACCACCAGCAGCGTGCCCAGCAGCAGGATGCGCTCGACCACGTCCACCGGCAGCAGGAATGCCCACGGCGCCAGGATTGCCACCAGCGTCAGCTCCTGGCGGAACGCGCTTTCCTCGAGCACCGCATAGCGCAGCCCCGACAGCGAATTGATGGCCGCATGCCAGGCGCGCGTCAGGCCGCGGTTGGCCTTGTGGGGGTTCTGCTCGATCGAATAGTCAGCGCTCTGGACTGCCTGCGGCGGCCTCTGCAGAGGCGGGTCGGACGGCAGTTCCGGATGGGGTTTGGGCATGGTTTTGCGGGGCGGGTTGGGCCGCTGCGCTGTCGCGGCCTGGCTTGCCGGCAGCGAACGGCCGAAGATGGGCCAGGAACTGCTCGGAGGCGGCGCGCCACGAGAACCGCTCGGCGTGGGCACGTGCCGTGGCGCGGTCGATGCGCAGCGCTTCCAGGCAGGCTTCGCGCAGGTCTTCGTGCATCGCGCCGGCGGGGCTGTCGCCCAGCACATCGATCGGGCCGGTGACCGGATAGGCGGCCACGGGCAGCCCGCTGGCCAGCGCTTCCAGCAGCACCAGCCCGAAGGTGTCGGTACGGCTCGGGAACACGAACACATCAGCCGAAGCATACACCCGGGCCAGCTCGGGCTGGCTCAGCACGCCCAGGTAGTTGGCGCCCGGATAGCGCGCGCGCAGCGCCGGCAGCGCCGGGCCGTCGCCGACCACCCACTTGGAGCCGGGCAGGTCCAGCGCCAGGAAGGCCTCGACGTTCTTTTCCACCGCCACGCGGCCCACGTACAGGAAGATCGGGTGGGCGGTGTTGAGCACGTTGGGGCGCTGCAGCGTGAACACGTCCAGGTCCACGCCGCGCGTCCACAGCACGGCGTTGGTGATGCCATTGCGCCGCAGGTCGTCCAGCACCACCGGGGTGGGCGCCATCACCGCCTGGGCCGGGCCGTGGAACCGGCGCAGGAAGCGGTACGTCCATGCCAGCGGGATACCGAAGCGCGCCTGCACGTATTCCGGAAAGCGCGTGTGGTAGGCGGTGGTGAAGGGCAGCCGGCGGCGGAGCGCGTGGCGCCGCGCGGCCAGGCCCAGCGGCCCTTCGGTAGCGATATGCAAGGCATCCGGAGCGAAGGCCTCGATGCGGCGCTGCACGCGCGCCGCCGGGAACAGCGACAGGCGGATCTCGGGGTAGGTCGGGCACGGCACGGTGCGGAATTCCAGCGGCGTGATCATGTCGACCGTGTGGCCCATGGCCTCGAGTTCGCGGCGCGTGGACTTGAGCGTGCGCACCACGCCGTTGACCTGCGGTTCCCAGGCATCGGTGACGATCAGGATCTTCATGCAGCCTCCTCGGGCGCGGTGGAAGGGCAATGCGGTTGGGGCAAACGGTGGCAGGCCGGGATCAGCCCGCCACGGCGGCGCGGCGACGGCGGCGCGTGGCCGGGGCCGGCGCGTCCAGCAGCGTGGTCCAGTAGACGATCTTCAGCTCGCCTTCCATGGTCTCGACCAGTGCCGACAGGCTTTCGACCCAGTCCCCGTCGTTGCAGTAGAGCTGGCCATTGACCTCGCGGATCTCGGCCTTGTGGATATGGCCGCAGACCACGCCATCGCAGCCGCGGCGGCGCGCTTCATCGACCATCGCGCTCTCGAACGCGCCGATGTAGTTGACCGCGTTCTTGACCTGGTGCTTGAGGAACTGCGACAGCGACCAGTACGGGAAGCCCAGGCGCGCGCGCAGCCGGTTGAAGTGGCGGTTCAGCGCCAGGATCACCGTGTACAGCGAATCGCCGAGGTAGGCCAGCCAGCGCGCGTGCTGCACCACGCCGTCGAACAGGTCGCCGTGCACCACCCACAGCCGGCGCCCGGAGGCGGTGACATGCACCGCCTCTTCGCGCACGGTGATGTCGCCGAAGGCCATGCCGTCGAACTGGCGCGCGGCCTCGTCGTGGTTGCCGGGAACGTAGATCACTTCAGTGCCCTTGCGCGCCTTGCGCAGCAGCTTCTGCACCACGTCGTTGTGGCTTTGCGGCCAGTACCAGCCGCGGCGCAGCTGCCAGCCGTCGATGATGTCGCCGACCAGGTAGAGCTGGTCGGATTCGTTGTGCTTGAGGAAGTCCAGCAGGTAGTTGGCCTGGCAGCCGGGCGTGCCCAGGTGGATGTCCGACAGCCAGATGGCGCGGTAGCGCTGGATCGGGTGCGGCTCGGGCGGGTAGGTCTGCTGCTGTTCGCGCTGGGGTGCCAGCGCGGCATCCAGGGCCGGCGCCATGAAGGCGGTCAGCGGCGCGGCGCTGTCGCTGTCAGGGCTGCGGCGCAGCCATTGCGTCAGTTGCGCGGTCTTCGACAGATACCCGCGGGCAGATCGGATTGCTTGCACCATGGCAGTCCCGGTTGCGGCGATGGCTGTATTCAGCCAGCCCGCGATGACGGTGCCGTGACGGAAACATGACTGACATATGAATCGTGGCGGAAGTGGAACAGTCCTGGCTGGCGCAGGTGTCAGTGCCCGCGCGCGGACAGCTCCGCGAGGGCGTCGAGTACCGCACGCACCGCGGCGGGATGGCGCAGCAGCGTGACATGACCGATGCCGGCCAGCGCAATATGCCCGGCGCCGTCGAGCCAGCCGGTGCAAGGCGGCCCGGCGATCGAGTCATGCCAGCTGAAGATCGAGATCATGCGCGCACGGCGGCGCGGGGTTTCCGCGGCGGCGAGCGCGCGCAGCCAGGGGCTGCCGCAACGCATCTGGCGCGCATTGGGGCCGCCGCCAAAGCGCGCCAGCGCGCTGCCGTGATGGGGGCTGCCCAGCGTCACCACGCCGGCGCAGACGTCTTCGTCGCCCGCCAGCTGCAGCGCGGCGCGCGCGGCCAGCCCGCCCATGCTGTGGCAGACCAGCAGCGGCGGGCGTTCGGCCTCGGCTGTGATGCGCCGCATGGCGGCCAGCAGCGTGCGCGCGTAGTCGTCGATGTCGCCGAACACCGGCTTGAGCTCGATCCCCTCGCAGCGGTAGCCAGCGGCGGCCAGTGCCGGCTGCATGTCGAGCCAGATGGCCTGCCCGCAGGCGTAGCCGTGCACCAGCAGCACCGGCGGGGCGTCGCGGCCGGGCAGGGCATCGAGCGGTGCGGCAAAGGGCGCGTGCGCGCGGAATGGCTGCAGCCAGTCGAACATGCGCAGCACGGCCACGCACTCGGCCGCAAAGCAGCGCAACGCCTCAGGCAGGCGCAGCGGACGGCGCGTGGCGGCGAGTTCAAGCGGTGGTGCGGGCGGGTGATTGCCGCGCCCGACCCACAGGCCGCGCCCGCTCAGGGCGAAAGCGAAGGCAATGCCGCTGGCGAAGCTGCCGAGGATGGCCGCCACACCGGCGGCGACCGCGCCGGGCCATGGCCATCCGGCCAGTTGCACCAGCCCGGCGGCGATGCCCAGCGCGGCGGCTGCCTGCAAGGTCACCGCAAGGCGGCGGATGCCGGCGGCCGACAGGCTCATGGCTTGGGCGGGCGCAGGTCGGTCAGCCGCGTGCCGGCCAGGCGGTCATGCAGGAACTGGCGGCGCGGATCCAGCCACGCCAGCAGGACCCAGACCAGCAGGCCGGCGCACAGCACCGCTACGAACGGCCCCTTGACCAGCCCCAGCATATGGCCGACTGCCGCCGATGGCGGCAGCCACAGCCATGCCAGCACGTAGCGCAGCGCCGCCTGCGGCCAGCGCGGCGGCACGCCGGCGGCGTTCTCGACGCGCATGCGCCAGGTCTGCATGGCCAGGGTCTGGCCGTTGCGTTGCCAGAACCAGGTGAAATACAGGCCCATCACCAGGAAGCTCCACACCTGGATCACGAGCGGCCCGTCCACACCAAGCTTCTGCAGCAGCGGTTGCACCAGCAGGTAGGCAGCGGTCGAGGCGCTCAGCACGCCGAACAGCAGCACGCCCTCATAGAGCATGCAGG